>NZ_JBLIYY010000005.1:0-241902 GCF_057480965.1 Acinetobacter sp. P37
CCCGAACTCAGAAGTGAAACCTCTTAGCGCTGATGGTAGTGTGGGGTTACCCATGTGAGAGTAAGTCATCGCCAGCTCATTATTCGAAACACCCCCTGACTAGTGCAGGGGGTGTTTTTTTATGTCGGGAAAAAGGGAAAAGAAGAATAGAAAAATAATAAGAGAAGCAAATTCAAAAAATAGGAAAACGAGAGATATTTAAAGAAAATAAAACTAAAATGCTCAATCCATCTATATGATTTTAAAATCTTTTGCTAATGAAAATGTGTAATAAATCAATATAATAAAATCGTTTGTTTCATTAATAATATATAGGGTATTTAAGATGTTTTTAAAAAAATTATTAACTATAGTTTTATTTGCATTTGTTTCTTTAAATACTACAGCTGGCGTGTATCAGGATAAACTAAGTGAATGTTTGGTAAATAAAATTTCAGCAGAAGAGAGTCAGAACTTAACGGCTTGGATTTATTTGGCATTTTCAGCACATCCAGAAATTTCTAAGTATAGTAAAGTGACGTCCGCTGAGATGCAAAAGATTGATAAAAATATGGCAAATTTATTTCAAGATTTATTTACTAAACGTTGTAATGCTGAAATCAAAGCTGTTACAGAAAATGAAGGAACAAATGCTTTGGGTAAAGCATTTGAACTATTGGGGAATCGTGCAGCTGAGAACCTGATGAAAAATCCAGTTGTTGAAAAACGTATTGCATCATTTGCACAATATTTTGATGAAGATAAAATGCGTGAATCGATGAAATAAATTGAATTGGACTAGGTGAATGTATTTGACAGTTGATATTCGCTTAGTTCATTACTCACTCTTTTTAAAGAATATAATAATTGCCCTAATAATACATTTTTTGATGTCAAGACAACTAATATCATGGGGTGTTGAGGGTGAGAGATCGCTGTAAGTAATGCTTTACCATTTTCAGCATCTAATGTAATGGTTCTACAACCAATTAAATTAATTTCGTTAGTAAAAGCTTGAACCATTGCTAAGATTGAACTGCTTACAGCTGCAAGTTTTCCAGAATTTTCAATATTTTTCTTTTCTATAGATTTTAATTCAAAACCATCAGTTGAACATAACATCATATATTCAACACCGGACACATCAGAAATTAACTCCTTCATGAGTTTATGTGCTTGTTCAATAAGCTGTAGTGGTGCTGAACGTGTTGTACGAATTGCTGTATTCATAATATCTTCATTAGATTGAAAGTTGAACTTCGGCTTTTGCAATAAGTGCTTCTAGAATAAAAAGAATGTCTTTTTTATTTCTAGCATCGATATAAAAAATGGGGTGATGTATCTGTTGTGAATCCTGCCATTCTTTATAAAGTTTGGTGGATTTATACTGCGTACTGTCTAAATGTGTAATCGCGATGATGATGTTTTCATTATTTTCAGAAAAATAATTTAAATAATCATTCAGCTGCTGAATTGGATGGTCATGTGTATGATCAATCAAAATAATTGTACCAATCGCGCCGTTACAAATGGTATTCCATATAAAGTTAAATCTTTCTTGGCCCGGTGTACCATATAAACCAAGTTTAGTACTATCGGCGAGAGTAAGTTCACCGTAATCGATTCCAACAGTAGTCAACATTTTTTGATGCGCATTTTGATCAGTATTAAGCGCTTCTGTACTCAGTACAGGAATATCAGAAATACTTTGAATAGCAGTGGTTTTTCCGGCACCCATCGTTCCGGCAAATACGATTTTGTATTGCTGTAAAATCATAATGAAATTTTAGATTCCTAATTTTTTTCGAAGACTACGGAAAAAACTCTGTAGTGGATTTGAAGATTCTTGAGCTGTTTTTTGGCTATGATATACAGTCGCCATGGCTGGAATCTCTTCTATGATTTCAGCTATGTGGCATGCAAATAAATAGCGATTGATAATGTTTTGGCTCAAATGTATTTGTTCAGCGATATATTGAGTAGAACTACCTTCCATAAAAAAAGCGGATATTTTCAATAGTGATTGTCGCTCAGCACAATGTATAGGCTGTGGCCAATGCAAAAGTTTATAGTGGCTTGTGTAATTGGGGGGAGTATCATCTACGTAATCCCAAACAAATTGCCATAATCCATGCTGTAAATTTATTGATTCCAACCCATATTTAAAAGCAACAACTGTATTTGTATCTGCTGGAATGAGTGTGATTTTAGAATTTTGTGTGATTTGTATATTTTGTTCTATCCAAAACTCATTGCTTAAGTTATCAATGAGTGCGATTGGTTTTTGATCTAAAAGCAATAGTTGACGTTGATGTTTATTTAAATCTTTAAAAGCCTGTGAGATCTGGAGTGCATTTAATTTAGGTTTTGTGTCTTGAACAACAATAGGATTGGACACATTTACAGGATTAATGTCTCGGAACCTTAACGCAACTGAATGCTCTAACCAATGCTCAAATTGATTGGTATTTGTTAGGGGTAAAAACAGGGTATCGTGTTCGATTTGATTTGCTTTCAATTCATTTTTTTTAAGTTTAAGTATGATTAAAGCTTCGTGCCTTATTTTATTTATATTCGGCAGGTCGATAAAGTCATCATTGATTAATAGGACTTGGAGTTTCGAATCTGCAATGTTTGTCCAATGAATAGTAAAAGTTTCAGATAGCTTATTTGAAATAATAGATTTAATGTCATTGATAACATTTAGATTTAAGCCAAAGATAGAAATATATAATGTGCTATTCACGAAATTGTCCAGAAAAACTGGGTTATTTCTGGTGAAATAACCCAACTTTAAATTAAGAAAAATCTAATTCTTTTTCGAAATGTTTAAGTTCATGGCGAGCCATAGCAAGGTTTGATTTACTACGGTCTAATACGAGGTAAAGAAATAATGCTTCATTTGAGTCGAGTGGGCGGATTAAGTGATATTGTTTACCCAGAGTAATTAGAATGTCTTCAATAGAGTCATTTAAATTCAACGCTTTGGCAACTTTACGCTTTGAGCGTACAACTTCAGTATTACCAGCAGCAGCTAATTCTAAATCGATGTCGTTATTGCCTTGTGTCGCCATAGCAAGGCCACTTTCGCTGTCAACCAAAGCTGCAGCAATAAAACCGTCAATGTCTGTTAAAGCGTTTAAAGATAATTTGGCCATTATTAACCCCAATAAATTATATGTTAATCAGTAATATAGTTTTACTGACCTATATGATATTAGCTAAAAATAATGAATAAACAATGCTAAAAAAATCAGCTGGTTGATTATTGTTAATAATAAATAAAGTAAAAATGGTCTTTAAACGATTCTTGGCTGCTAATAGTTGTAGGATTGTGTAGAATATTTAAACTTTTTATAGAATTGTTGTATATGAAATTCAATTAAGGTTGTTGTTTTATAAGAGTTTTTTTATTAATAGATTTAATGTATTATTTCATTAATTTAATATACAAAAACGATTATATAAGATGAAATAAATATTAAAAATATATGCTGTTTGTTTGTTTATTGCTCATTAAAATACATCATATAATATTATTCTAGAATCTATATTTGTGATTTAAGTCTATTAAATTCAAGTATTTGTGATATATGTTAAAAGTTCAATCATGGGGTAATAGGATTGAACTTTACTTCTTATAATGCACTTTTTAAATTATTTCGATGTTGTTTCACTTGTTTTGCATAACGTTTGCCTTGTTTTTTCATTTTTCGATTGGTGTTATAAGCGGTAGGTCCGACATTATAGTAGGCTAAAGCTTTTGGCATGCTGCCAGCGGCATTTTTATATTTAGTTAAAATAAATGACCCACAATTAATATTGGTTAATTCGTCATATAAATCCCCAGGGCATGTTGCTTGCCAATAACGTGGCATCACCTGAGTTAAACCGACTGCACCTGCAGGTGAACTGACATAAGGGCGGAAAGTTGATTCTTGGCGAATAACAGCAGCCAGTAGTAAAGGATCTAAGTTGTATTGATCAGCAGTTTGCACAATGTAGGGCGACACTCGGTTTGCAGTTTCAGGATTGACTGAATAGGCCTTTTGTATCCCTGATGAAAGTTTAATGGCACGTTTTTCTACAGAGCCACCACCGAGTGATGAGCATCCAGAAATCAGGGTTACAGATATAATAACAGTTGAAAACTTTAAGCTGTGTGCGCTTAGGAGCGACGAAAGATGAGTTGAAACGCGAGTTTTATTCAGTACATTCTGCATTTATATTCACTTTAAAATAATCATGGCTAAGTGTAATTTCTAAAGCGATATTATGAACTGGAGACTTAGAGGTCAATATTTTCTTAAGATACTCTGTACAGTGAAATTGTAAGAATTGATGGAAATGTACTCAAATTACATAATTATTTAAGTGAAGAGAGAAAAACAGATAGCATTACTTGTGTCAGTATTTCTCTCTTGACATGGTACTTATTAAGATTGTGGGGACATTCAAATCCCGAGAACTTTAGTTATAAAAAACTAGAATATCCACTCATGAAATATCCGTATTTGAAAAAGCTATAACTTTTTTCAGAGGTATGAATGGAATCTAAGTATAATTTAAAGTGTTTTAAGCATCCAAATTTCGCATGCTTGGCTATGACCTGTATTGCCCTTGGGAGCTTGTAAGTGTTGAAATCCTACTTTTTCATAGAGTTTTACCGCTTGTCCAAGTGTATGTGTAGTTTCTAAATAACACGCTTTAAAATTATGATCTTTGGCGAATTGAAAACAAAGTTCTAAAATATCTTTGGCTAAGCCATGACCACGTAATTCAGGCATAAAATACATTTTTTGGATTTCTAAAATGCTTGAATCTCCAGCTAAAGGAGAAAGGCCGCCACCACCTAAAATTGTACCGTGTTGATTTTCAATAACCCAATATTGTGCATTTGCTTGCGCATAGACGTGATATAAATCATCTAAAATTGGATCTGCAACGGCAAATCCTGATTCAGGTGCTAATCCAAATTCTTTGGAAACTGTGCGAATGACATTGGCAATGCTTGCATTGTCTTCAAATTGAAGTGGTCGGATCTGAAACATAATCATCGAAAAACAAAAAGATGGATTGTTTATAGACTGATCCTATATAAAAATCCATCTTTAAGTTTCAAATTGCTCAAGCAAAGTAATTATTTTAATTCGCTTGAACTTTTACCCAGTTCACGTCGTGCAACGATTAATTGTTGAATTTGCTGTGTGCCTTCAAATATATCGAGGATTTTTGAATCACGTGCCCATTTTTCCAATAATTCATCTTCGTTATAACCAACTGCAGCTGCGAGCTCTACACACTTTAAGGTGATTTCATTACCTACACGGCCTGCTTTTGCTTTAGCGATGGATGCTTCACGTGAGTTAGGTTTTTTGTTGTCAGCCATCCATGCAGCTTTGAGCATGAGTAGACGTGCTGCTTCCCAGTCTGCTTCCATTCGGTAGATTTGTGCAGCAATATTCGAACTTTGTAAGATGGGTGTTGAATACTGTTCGTCTAATTCATCTTTAAAGATTTCTTTAATTCGCTCTAAAGATGCCTTTGCACAGCCTATAGCCATCGCAGCAACGAGTGGGCGAGTATTATCAAAAGTTTCCATAACCCCAGCAAAACCCTTTGCTACATCAATTTCAGCATTGCCTAATAAGTTTGCAGCAGGGACACGACAATCTACAAAACTAATGGCAGCAGTATCAGAAGCTTTAATACCCAATTTATGTTCTAGGCGTTCTACAGTCATTCCTGGTGTACCTTTTTCAACAACAAAGGATTTAATCGCTGCTCGACCTAATTTTTTATCTAGTGTTGCCCAAACCACCACTGAATCAGCACGTTCGCCCGAGGTAACAAAGATTTTTTCACCATTGAGGATGTATTCATCGCCATCTTTCGTCGCTGTTGTCCGAATTGCTGCTGAATCAGAGCCGCAATTGGGTTCTGTAATGGCCATAGCGGCCCAAGTTCCTTTTAAGCGTTCTAGTTGTTCATCATTGGCTACTGCGGCAATAGCCGAGTTTCCAAGCCCTTGTCGAGGCATACTGAGCAACAGACCTGTATCTCCATAGCACATCTCGATGATACTGAGGGCTGTTGACATATTGACACCGTTTTTATTACCCGTGTCTGTGTCGCCACGTTTATTGACGGCAGCACCTGCATTCATGCCATCACCGCCATCATTCATACCGTCGACGAGGGAAGACAACATGTCTAACTCTTTAGGATAGGCATGTTCGGCTTTGTCATATTTACGTGAAATAGGACGTAGAACATTTAAAGCGACTTCATGGGCTTGGTCGATCAGCAATTTAAATTTTTTCGGATTTTGTAAGTTCATGGACATTTCCTTGTTTTTATTTTGCTGAATTAAGCATGTAAGCCAGATTGAAGAATCGCTGTGGCACGTAAGTCTCGATACCAACGTTCTACGGGATGTTCTTTGGTAAAGCCGTGACCACCTAATATTTGCACGCCATCGGTCCCAATTTTCATTGACTTTTCAGCACATAGCACGCGGGCTAAATAGGCTTCACGATGAAAAGGCTTGCCGGCTTCGGCTAGACTTGCTGCATTAAGGATGAGCATATGCATGGCATCTATTTCGATTGCCATATCTGCAATCATAAATGCCACACTTTGACGGTGCGAAATTGGCTCCCCAAAAGCTGTACGTTCGTTTGCATATTGAATGCAATATTTCTTGACTGCAGTTGCGGTACCAACAGCCATGGCACACCACATTAAATTGCCAAGATCGATAAATGAGGTGTAATTGAAATCTTGATCTCCTAAGCGTTGGGCAGGGGTCTGATCAAATTTTAAAGTTACCGTTTCAGTGGCTTTCAAACCCATAGCAGGTGTTTTTTTTGCGCTAATGCTCTGGTCGCGTTGCACAATAAAAACTTCAGGCTGTCCATTGAGCATGGCACTGACTAACAGCACATCTGCCTGTTCGCCTAGAAGGACTAAGGTTTTCTCCCCACTGATTTTATACTGCTGGCCATCAGCAATCGCATGAGTTTTAAGTTGATAGGGATTAAATGCCGCTGTTGCCTCTTGAACCGCAAAGCTTGCACGTAGGGCTGAATCATCTGCAAATGCCGCTAAGTAGGTTGCTTGAACAGATTCGGAACCCCATTGGGTAATGGTGTTGATACAGCTAAATGTCGACAGTAAACCTGCTGTTAAACTAAAGTCACCTTCAGCCAATTGTTCAGCAATTAAGATATTGCTAATGATATTTTTTTCTGCCGCGACGCCACCCAAATCTTCAGGTAAGGCATAATAATTTAGACCTAGATCTTGGATATGTTGCCATAACGCTTCAGGAAATCTTTCCTCTTGATCGGCTTGATGAGCAAGTGGATACAAGACTTCTGTGGCAAACTGCTGCATCGCATCAGCAGTCATTTGTTGTTCTTCAGTCAGGTTTAAATCAAATAATGATTTTTGTTGATTAGGCAAACGTTGCTTATGCACATCTTTGTTGGTCTGAAATACTTTTTGCGTTTGGCTCAAGGTTTTAAAACCAGCTTTTGAGCTCTGATACAAAGATTTTTCAATAAATTTGCGCAGTTTAAACTGATCGAGTACATCACTTCCGGCAATTTTAGTTAAAAGTGAGAGTCCAAAACCTTGTGCCTTGTTTACCATATTGGTCATTGTTGTTTTCCATTTGCGTTGTTCTTATTTAATGCTGACATGCCAAAGATAGAAAAACCATGTCATAAATGACATGCATGATTGTCAAAGATAAACGGCGAGGTTAGGTGGGATTCGATAGATAAATGATTAATTAAGAATAGAAAAGTAAAAAGGCTTAAAAGTATTGTTATTTTAAAATTGACTTGGCTGACATTTGAGTCAGCCAAGTTTTAAGGTCTGTATTGAATGATTATTGATATTTTTGAATCATACGACGAACATTGGTTTTTGCTTCAATGACGGTCATAAAGGTATATGCACCGATAAATTTACGGCTAATAAACATAAACTCTTTAGGTGGAACTGAGAAATAGCGAGATGCCATCGATTTTGACGCTTGTTGCATCACACGGCTATGTAATTGGCTTTTTTTCCAGTCATAGCGTTGTTGTTCGTCCATAACACCAGCAGGGATGTTTGGGTTATTTTCAGTGCTACTAAATGCCTCTGTCGCTAACAAAAAGACTTTAGCCATATCAGGTTTAATACTTTGTGGAATACCATCAAAGAACTCATAACCTGTCATCGCTTTGACCATTTGCTCAGAGCTGTGATGGTAACCCGCGGTAATCAAATTACGCGCAACGCCTAATAGATGCTCATCGAACTGACGGATCGCACCAAAATCGAGGAGAACAATTTTATCTGGCACATCCGCACCATTGCCTAAACGGACCAAATAGTTTCCAAAGTTAGGGTCGGTTTGCATTTCACCCCATTCAAAAATTTCGCGTACGGCAATTTCAAGTGATGCTTCACCTAAGGCATTACGGCGCTCTTGAGGAAGTGACAGCATTACAGGGCTGTTAATCGGCACACCACGTTCAAAAGTCATACACAGTACTTGAGGTGTTGAATAACTTTCAATGATTTGCGGCACGATATAGCGTGGGTCTTCTTTTAAGCGTGCAGCAAAACGGCGAGTGGTATCTGCTTCGATTTTATAATTTACTTCACGATGCATCATTTCACGAACTTCATCAAACCACTGATCAAATTCACGGGTTTGAGGAACCATTCGTGTCAGTTTGAGCATGTTTTTGAATAGATTCATATCCGAATCGATAGCATCTGCCACACCCGGATACTGGATTTTTAAAACCAGTTCTAAGCCATCAGATTTGCGTTTTGCACGGTGAACTTGTGCCAAAGATGCTGTACCAAGTGGCTCATGATCAATCACGAGATCATCAAGCTTTGAGCCAAGTTGATTTTGTAATTGGACTTTGATGGCTGGCCATGCCAATGCAACTGTTTGATTGTTCAGCGTGTTGAGGGCTTGGGTGATTTCTTCAGGCAGAAAATGTTCACCATACAACGCCATCATTTGCCCAATTTTTACAATTGAACCTTTTAATTTACCAATTTCTGCGACGAGATATTCAGCCTGATCTTTCATGGCTTTTTTACGCTTTTTCTCTTTTTCTTCCTCACTCGAAAAAATAGAAGTGGCGTTTGATGCTGCCCAACGAGTTCCCGCAAGTAGCGATGCCTTTGCGATAGATAAGCGTCGATCCATAGAAGACGTTTTCAAGTGTTTGAGCTTATCGTTCTGATCTGACATGTAAATTAAATCCTTTAATCAGCAATTCGCAGAAAAATACATTGTAGCTAATTTTAACGTTTCTTAACGTATTAAAATAGTTCAACTTACTGAATATGCAGTAAGCACTTGCAAACTTAAGCAAGATGCCGCGTAGACAGGTACATTGGAAAGAAAACTATAAACGATATTTGATTTTTACCGTATCGTTTTGCATCAATGCGGCTTTATGTTCTTCAATATGTTGATGAATAAGATGTTGGACAGATTCGTCTTTAAATCCGGCAGCATAACCTTTGACAATAATAATGCTCGGTAAGCTAAAAAATAGGGTGCGTGCGTTTTCTAGACTCGCATTTGGGAAAACTTGATGTTCGATCAATAGTTGCTGAAAAAATGCCTTTTCAGTTTGCACATTTAAAGACTGAGTGTCTTCCCAATAGCTCTGACGCATAGCCATGAGGTTATTGTGCTTATAGCTCATTGGAGCTCCGCATTTAAAATTTAACTGTTTGTATGGGGATGATTTTAAGAAATTAAAGCTTAGGATCAAGTACAAATTGCTAAACAATTGAGCTTGAATTGGTTTTTATTCGTAATTTTCGTCTAATTAGATTTTATAGAATGCTGAAGAAAGGCATAAAGTACACATTTCATTTCAGCGAATGTATCAGACCTCATATATACGGTTATGAAATGCTTTCAAGCGGTGAATAATGCCGTATTTTTATTATAAATAGCATTAAAACAAGGTATCATAGGGCGTTTAAAAAATTATGAACTGGAGACGCCTTAAGTGGATCGACCGACTATTAGCCCTGAACATTTACAGGAAGCAGCTGAAAACCTATCTACAATTCGTGATTATATCCGCTTTGGGGTAACAGCTTTACGTCAATATGATGCCCACTTAGGACAAGGTACAGAAGACTATTTTGCTGAAAGCTCAGCATTGGTTTTACAAACGTTATCTCTAGATTGGAATGCAGATGCGGAAATCTTAGATGCGAAATTATTGCCAAGTGAAGTTGCAGAATTTTTAGCATTGTTAGAACGTCGTATTAATGAAAAAGTTCCGACGTCTTATTTACTAAACTTGTCGTATTTCTTTGGTAAGCCATTTTATGTCGATGAACGTGTACTAATTCCACGTTCTCCAATTGCAGAGTTAATTGAAAACCGTTTTGCACCTTATTGTTTAGGCGAAAATGGCGAGATGGGTTCTGCAGTTAATAATCTACCTGAAAATGCCAATCCAAAAACTCCTCAGCGCATTTTAGATATGTGTACGGGTTCGGGTTGTATCGCGATTGCTTTAGCATATGCATTCCCAGACGCTGAAGTTGATGCAACAGATTTATCTAAAGATGCACTTGAAGTGGCGCAAATTAACTGTGAACACCACAATAAACAATATCAAGTGGCTTTACTCGAGTCTGATTTATTCGCCAAAATTCCAGCAGAAAATCAATATGATTTGATCGTGTCGAATCCGCCATATGTGGATGCTGAAGACATGGCAGATTTACCAGAAGAATTCCACCATGAACCTGAAATGGCGCTTGCTGCGGGTCAAGATGGTTTGGATCTTGTGCGTAAAATGTTGGCACAAGCTGCAGATTACCTGACTGAAGATGGCTTAATTGTGATCGAAGTGGGTAACTCAGAATGGGCAATGCGTCAAAACTTCAATACCGTTGATTTTTACTGGTTACAGTTCCAAAAAGGCGGTACAGGTATCTTTGCATTGACTGCTGCTCAATGCCGCGAATACCGAGATTTATTCATTCAATCTGTTCAAGCATAAGGAGTCGTTTGACATGGCAGGTAATAGTATAGGGCAACTCTTCCGTGTAACGACTTGTGGTGAATCTCATGGCGTTGGTCTGATGGCCATTGTGGATGGGGTTCCACCGGGTATTGAACTGACTGAAGCCGATTTGCAAAAGGATCTGGATCGTCGTAAGCCGGGCACATCTAAGTTTGCGACTCAGCGTAAAGAACCCGATGAAGTTGAAATTATTTCAGGCGTATTTGAAGGCAAAACAACCGGTACATCGATTGGTCTTTTGATCCGTAACACAGATCAAAAATCAAAAGATTATGGCAACATTGCGCAAACCTTCCGTCCGGGTCATGCAGACTATACGTATACACATAAGTATGGTTTCCGTGATTATCGTGGTGGTGGCCGTTCGAGTGCTCGTGAAACTGCGATGCGTGTTGCTGCGGGTGCGATTGCTAAAAAATTCTTGTTTGAGAAATTCGGCATAGAAATTCGTGGTCATGTAACCCAAATTGGTACCGAAAAAGCAGAGAAATTGGACTGGAATGAAGTTCCAAATAACCCATTTTTCTGTGGTGATGCAGATGCTGTCCCACGTTTTGAAGCTCTCGTAACTTCACTTCGTGCACAAGGAACGAGCTGTGGCGCAAAACTGGAAATTATTGCGACGCAAGTGCCAGTAGGTTGGGGCGAGCCTGTATTTGATCGTTTAGATGCAGATATTGCACATGCCATGATGTCCATCAATGCCGTAAAAGGTGTGGAAATTGGTGATGGCTTTGGTGTTGCCGAGCAGTTTGGTCATGAAACCCGTGATGAGTTAACTACGGATGGTTTCTTGGCAAACCATGCTGGCGGCATTTTGGGCGGTATTTCGAGTGGTCAGGACATTCGTGTTGCGATTGCTTTGAAACCAACAGCTTCCATTACTACGCCGGGTAAAACCATTACGATTAATCGTGAAGATACTGATGTGTTGACCAAAGGTCGTCATGATCCTTGTGTCGGTGTTCGTGCAACACCAATTGCAGAGGCGATGTTGGCAATTGTGCTCATGGATCACTTCATGCGTAACCGTGCACAAAATGCGGATGTTGTCGCTCCATTTGCCCCAATTGAACCCAAGTGAGGAAACAAAGTGCTGCTTTGTTCCGAACGCGGTTGGTGAGTAGCGTTAGCGAGTCACAGAGGCTAAATAACAAAGCGCTGTATTGTTTCGAACGCGGTTAGTGAGTAGCGTAAGCGAGTCACACTGATTAGCAAATTGCATAAAAAAACCAGACAATTGTCTGGTTTTTTTATTTCAGTAAAATAGGCCTATGAAAATAAATAGATAAAAAATATGAATATAAGACATGCTTTACTTGATGATATTCAGCAGCTCGAAAGCTTAATGAATACAGCCTATCGAGAGAATCATCCCAAGAGCTGGACCACGGAACATCATATTGTTCGAGGCAATCGAATAAATGTCTCTCAACTCAGTCAACTCTTACAAAAAAAGGATTTTCATCTATATGTGATGGAATCGTAAAATACTCAGATCATGGGGTGTATTGGTATTCAAATGCAGGTTATGAGCTGTGAAATTGGTCATTTTGCAATTCATCCAAATGAGCAAGCTTAGGGCTTTGGAAAAAAATTATTGCAATTTGCAGAACAACAAGCGATGTTGATGGAACCCAATGTTGACGAATTTGTCATGTATGTGATTGATCAGCGATTAGAATTAATAAAATATTATCAACGACGTGGCTATAAGCTAACAAATGAAAATCAAGCCTATGCTCTTCATCTAGAGGTAGGTCAACCGATTTGTGAACTTACAATTAAACAATTAATTAAACGAATAAAATAAAGATCATATGATGTATTTGATCAATTTATAAAGCGAGATGAATAAAAAATCCCAAAAGAAAACATACACTAACTTTTGGGATTTTTATTTTAGACTGTTTGAGCTTAAGAATAAGCACGTAAAAATAGTCGGTAGGCATCTGAAGATTTTTGGTTTTTTAACATATAGTGCGCGATTTCACCTTGGTTGGTATTCATAATCACAGCAATATTTTTTGCGTCATGGAATTGTTTAAGCACAGCATTTGGGATCATCACGGAATTGGACGAATCAATCACATTTGAATTATCTAAACAACGATAATTTGTTTGACCAATTGCATGATAAGACAAAACTTTGCCGTCAATCCCAAAAGATATTTCATTCATATCAAGCTGCTGTTGATCATAAGAATGCAGTGAAAGTGCATACTCACCTTTGTTTTTTTGCCAATCAATTGCAAGTTCAGGACATTTTTGCCCAGCTTCACACAGTAATTGACCTCGAGTAATGGTTCGTTGGATCACTTTGCTGTTTTCAACGGTATTCACACCATTTAGATTCAAAGTTCTTGTTTCAGGTTTATTTTTAGGTACGGTAATACAACCCGTGAGTAGTAGGAGTGTAAATCCTAGAACTAAATAAATTTTCATGTGTTTTTCCATGTTAGCGTTATTTTTATAAGCAATATTTTATTTTGGCGCATATTCACACAGAAAAACAAAAAAGTAAAATACATCACACTTTTCTAGTTTTGTTCGAGCACTGCTTTGATATAAGTAGTGGATATTCAAATAAATAATATTTTTCAGTGATGTTAAGCGAACTTCATAGAAGATTGGATAATTTAAGCAAAATCTGTGATTTTGCGCTATCAATCTGCTCGGGATTGGTTTGTTGAGATAATTGGTCACGTGGTTTTTCACCTAAAAAATATTTGATCCGTTCGGCATTTGCACCTGATGGATGGGGAAGTCCAGCTAAAATCTGTTGATCATTTAAATAGCCTAAGCTGCTTACATAATTTAAAACCTCATCTACACCTTTGCCTAGCGGGATATAAATTGCGTTAGGAAGCTGTTGGACCATAGGAATAAAATAATCATCAATATGTTGTTTTAATAATTCATTTTTTAGCATTGCGGGTGTTGAGCCAGCATAATTTTTTCCATTGACCAAAATGCATTGCTGTAAAACCGAGCACATTTGCACTATATCTTGATGATTGCTAAATAGCTCAGCAGTGGTCTGTATGCCTAATTGATTGTGTAATCCAATATGATCTAGCAGTTGAGTTAAATTTTTACGAATAGGGCCGCTAAAAGCGCCACTATTCTTGGCAAGTTTAAGAATGTTTTCCTCAGATACTTGCTGTTCTAAGCCGACCTTTGCTGCGATTAATGCATTACGCCATTGTTGTTGGCCTGGGCAGATGCCGACGATAACCACTTTTGCATCATGATTTATGGCCTCAAATGGTGCATAAAAGCTTTGAATAGTTCCCAGAGTCTTAAGTAGGAGTAAATCACTTTGAGTTAATTCTTCAATAGCATGTGTTTTGATCACAGATGCGTAGCGAGAGAAAAGTGTTGAATCCGACATAAAACTTCAATTTTTCTAGGTATAAATTTCATTCAGTATTTTAAACCTTTATTTTAAAGATGAAGTATTTAGGTGTAGAAAAAATGATTTTAAATTTATAGACTAACAACTTAAATTGATAAAAAAATAATATTTAACAATATTGACCTAAATAGGACTTGAGATTTGGTACAAATATTGCTCATATCTAACTAAGGCAATATCAATAAGAATGCGAAATAAAAAACGAAAGGATGATTGCAGGAGAGAAGCACAGATCGTGCTCGCCGAAGGAGCAAGTTCCCCCAGGAAACTCTCAGGCAAAAGGACTGTAATCATATAAAAAATCTGGAGAGAAGTAGGCCGGATCTACTCACCGAAGGGGAAGGTTCACATTGCTTCGCAAGGAACCAAAGCTCTCAGGTACCAATGACAGATGGGGCGAACATAGGAAATATAATTTCCAAGGAGCCTATATGTGTCATATTGTTGTGATTGGTGCAGGTATTACTGGGGTAACGACAGCTTACGAACTCGGATTACTCGGTTATCGTGTCACCGTGGTCGATAAACATCTTTATCCTGCTATGGAAACGTCGTTTGCCAATGGTGGACAATTATCAGCATGTAATGCTGAAGTCTGGAACCAAAAAGCAACGGTGGTGAAAGGCATCAAATGGATGTCACAAAAAACCGCGCCATTACTATTAAATCCAAGTTTTAATCTTCATAAATATTCATGGCTTTTTGAGTTTATGGGACATATTAAAGATTATCGTGAAAATACTCACGAAACCGTCCGTCTCGCATTGATGGCACGTCAGCGTTTATTTGAAATAGCTGAGCATGAAAACTTACAGTTTGATTTAGAAAAACGCGGCATTTTACATTTCTTTCATAATCAACATGATTATGAGGTGGCGACTCAAGTTAATAATATGCTCTGTGAAGGTGGTTTAGAGCGTCATCCTGTGACATTAGCTGAAATCCGTGATATTGAGCCTAGTCTGACAGGTGAATACTATGGTGGTTTTTATTGTCCGGGGGATGCCACGGGCGACATCCACAAATTTACGACGCAGCTTGCTAAAGCAACAGAACGCTTTGATGTGAAATATATGTGGGGTTTTGAGGTGACTGACTTTGAACATCATGCAAAAGGTGTCAATGTTCAGTTAAAAGCCAGTGATGAAAATATGGAGCATCCTGATGCTGATACCATACTTGAAGCAGATGCTGTGGTGGTCTGTGGTGGCGTAGGTAGTTATGAACTTGCACATAAACTCGGTGATCGCGTAAATGTGTATCCAGTCAAAGGATATTCAATCACCATTAATTTAAATGATGAACAAAGTCAGGCCAATGCGCCTTGGGTAAGTCTGTTGGATGAAAGTGCCAAAATTGTGACTTCACGCTTAGGTGCAAATCGACTACGTGTTGCAGGCACGGCAGAGTTTAATGGCTATAACCGAGATATTCGTGCCGATCGCATTCAGCCTTTAATTGATTGGTCGAATCGCAACTTTAATCTATCAACTGAACATGTAGTGCCGTGGGCGGGTTTACGACCAATGATGCCCAATATGATGCCTGTAGTGCATGCAGGTAAGCGTGATCATATTTTCTATAATACAGGGCATGGTCACCTTGGATGGACCTTATCTGCGGCAACAGCTGCGATGATTAGCCAGCAAGTGCAGCAAACACATCCGATTTAACTGACATATTGTAGACATCAAAAAGCCTCAATGTTGAGGCTTTTTTGATGTATCTAAGTCATTCGAATTTGATCTTAATCATATAAACGATAAATCCCTGCAAAACGTTCACAGCCTTTTTGTTCAGTTTTTACTGAGAGTAAGGCTTTACTGTAATTGAACTGATATTTGCAGTCGTGTTCATTATCGGTGATTTGATTTTTTTGTTCGGGTGTTGTGTAAGCTAAAAATGGAATGGTTTGTGTTTCAACTCGATTGTTCGGATTACGATAGGCAATGCCTTCTATTTTGATACTGTCTTTGCCAAGTTGATGTACCTTTAAATGTACAGGTGATGTCGCAAAATGACCATTTTCAAATTTAAGATAATGCTGCGTTAGACTTTGGTTCATCGAGGTATAAATATTCAAATCTTCATGGCGAAGCTCAAATTGTTGTTTAAAACACTCCAAGTTTTTGCATTGCTGAACACGACTGTACCATAATTTTTGCGTATCTATCAGTAAGCGTATTGGGGCATCGGTAATTAACTGCGCCGTTAAAAAAAGCCCATCTAACTTTTCACGTTGTTCTTCAAAACCGTCAGAACAGTAATTTTTTTTTGCCTGAGTATTGGCCTGATCACAGTCTATCTTTTCTGCATGCGTAAACATCGCTAGGCCAGAACCTATTAGCAGAACTAGTCCGAATTTTTTGATGATATTTATTTCAGTTTTCAACAGCATGATCGCTTATACTTTCACTATGTTGCGCTTGCCCACACTATAGCGAAATAGAAAGCGTGAATACAAGATTTCAATCATTATTTTCTCAAGGAACTCAAGCATGATAGCTCAAATTCGTATCGGTCAGGGCATGGATGTGCATGCATTTGAAGAAGGTGACTTTGTAACGCTTGCTGGTGTTCAAATTCCACATACACATGGACTCAAAGCACATTCTGATGGTGATGTGGTACTGCACGCGCTTTGTGATGCATTATTAGGAGCTTTGGCACTTGGAGATATTGGTCAGCATTTTCCAGATACAGATCCAAAATTTAAAGGTGCCGATAGTCGAGTACTTTTAAAACACGTCTACCAAATGATTTTAGATCGTGGATATGTACTTAATAATGCTGATATTACCGTGGCTTGTGAGCGCCCTAAACTAGCAAAACATAATTTAGAAATGCGTCAAAGTATCGCAGATGTTATGGATGTTGAAGTTACACAAATTAGCATCAAAGCGACCACCACCGAAAAATTAGGGTTTACTGGTCGCCA
The DNA here is from genome assembly GCF_057480965.1 of Acinetobacter sp. P37. Lineage (NCBI taxonomy): Bacteria > Pseudomonadati > Pseudomonadota > Gammaproteobacteria > Moraxellales > Moraxellaceae > Acinetobacter > Acinetobacter sp. P37. The sequence continues at coordinate 17,417 of NZ_JBLIYY010000005.1, forward strand.
AGAAGGTATTCTTTCTACTGCAACAGTACTGATTTCTCACGCAAAATGATCTGGATGGATCAGTGCATGTTGTAAATCTTGAGTTGCTTTACGGCCTTGAAGTTGTAAGGCAACCGCATGGATTAAACCTGTCCATGTTTCATTGGGTTCCCAAATTTGATGCATCAAATCTTGAGCCTTTGGCATATCAACATCCATATAGTATTGACGATATAAATACATCAAACTGCTGACACGGAAGTTTTTCGCACAGTGTAGCCAAACCGTTTGACCTTGAACCAAATGGTCAATCATATCGAGTACTAAAAGGCATTGATCATCTGAAGGGGTATCCCAAGAGATTGGAACTTGGATGTAGTTCAGGCCTAGATCTAGGCAAATGCGGTCTTCATGCTCAATATGATTGGATGCATCGGTCAAGGCTAAATTGATAACTGTTGAAACACCATATTCTTTAATCGTTTGAAGCTCAGAAGGAGATGGTTGTCCTGACGTTAATAAGTGTTCATGTATATATTGGAAGTTTTCAATATGACTTAACGCATTTTCGATTTCATTCATCTGACAAATAATCCTTCAAAGTAAAACGCCATCTCGAAGATGGCGTTTTTCATTCACTTAGCGTGTCGGTAACACGTCTTTAAGTGCTTCATGCATCTCTAACAAGACTTTTTCAGTCGTATCCCAATCGATACAGCCATCAGTCACTGATTTACCATATTCGAGGTCACATAGGTTGGCAGGAATATCCTGACGACCACCTTTTAAGTGACTTTCTACCATAATACCCACGATTGACTTGTTTCCGTCAAGGATTTGTTCAGTAATATTTTTGAGAACAAGGGGTTGTAGGTACGGGTCTTTGTTTGAGTTTGCATGACTGGTATCAATCATAATTTTGCCACTAACTTTTGCTTTGGCTAATGCCGCCTCTGCATCTGCAACTGAACCTGCGTCGTAGTTTGGTTTACCGTTACCGCCACGAAGTACAACGTGTGCATATGGGTTACCACTGGTACGAATAACAGAAACTTGACCTTGGTCGCTTAAGCCCAAGAAGCTATGACCATGTTTAACAGATTGCATGGCATTGGTCGCAACGGTTAAACCGCCATCTGTACCATTTTTAAAGCCCACAGGTGAAGAAAGGCCAGAAGACATTTCACGATGTGTTTGGCTTTCAGTGGTACGCGCACCAATCGCTGACCAAGAGATAAGATCTTGGTAGTACTGTGGTGAGTTCGGATCGAGTGCTTCAGTTGCACAAGGCAAACCTTTTTCATTCAATTCAAGTAAAAGTTTACGACCAATACGTAAGCCTTTTTCGATGTTGAAAGAGTCGTTCATGTCAGGGTCATTAATCAGACCTTTCCAACCCACAGTGGTACGTGGTTTTTCAAAATACACACGCATCACGACATAAATCGTATCTTGGATTTTGTCACTTAAAACTTTTAAACGGTCAGCATAATCATGTGCAGCGACTGTGTCGTGAATTGAACATGGACCAATGACAACAAAAAGACGTTTGTCATTTCCATCTAAAATATTACGTACAGTTTCACGGCCCTTAAGGACTGTTTGATAGGCAGTTTCAGTCAGAGGTAGCTCTTTTTTTAGTTCTGCAGGAGTAACAAGAGGCTGAATGCTTTTTACATTCACGTCATCAATGTCGTTTTGGGTAATAGAATTTGACTGTAAAGTATTCATTGCCGTCACTGGTTTGATTATACAAAAGGTTGTTTCGTGAGCCGAATATAACATGAATATAGCATTCAAATGTTATAAAAAAGATCAATAAGTCTCTGAAAAAAAAGTGATGAATCGGGCAGTTAATTTAAACCTGCTGACTATTCACCGTCGGTGCGATCAACATTGCAGTTGTTGGTTTTTCGACAGGTTTTGATTTTACTGGATTAATGATGAAATTCATGCCTAAAACAAACAAGGTAATGCCTAAGACTTTACGAATGACTTTTTCAGGTAAACGTGAGCTGATTAAAGTTCCGACCACAATTGCAGGAATAGAACCCACCAATAACCAACCCAATAAATGAAAATCGACATTACCTGAGCTCATATGACCCAAGCCTGCAACCAGTGTAAGAAGCACGGCATGTACGACGTCAGAGCCGATAATACGAATCATCGGTAAGTTCGGGAACATAAGCACCAAAGCCATAATACCGAAGGCACCTGCACCCACAGACGATAGAGTAACGAATACGCCTAAAATAATCCCCATGATGATGATATATGCACGCTTATTTTTAGCTTGGAAATTGATACGCTCCAGATCAGCACTCATATCATCCAACTGATCAGTTTTTCGAAATTTATTAAAGAATTTTTCGATATGACCACGGAAAATAATTGAGATCCCTGTAATCGTCAGCATAAAACCTAAAAACATGGTTAATACCGTTTTGTAATGTGTCGATTGGCTCAGATAGTTTTCCAGTACCCAATGGGTCGCAAAAGACGCAGGGATACTGCCGACAGCAAGCCAAATAACAATGGTCCATACGATATTCATTTTACGTGCATGAACTAAAGAACCACAAAATTTTGAAATAGCGGCATACAGCAGGTCTGTACCAATCGCAATATGGGGTTCAATTTTATACAGGCTGATCAGGATCGGGGTCATCAATGAACCACCGCCAACGCCGGTAATACCTACGCAGAAACCTACAATTACACCTGCCAGAATGAACTCTAAAGGACCGACCATCGCTGAATGCCAAATATCAAAAAACGTGCATATCTTATGACTAATTGATATAAGTCGTTGTCTCGATTAGTGATTTGCTTGTGAAAAAAATAGATAAAGAGTGGTTTTAATTTGGAAAATAATGGATTTTAAATAAGCTAAGTTATTGATTTCGGCTTTCTCAAGTAGTTAATAGTTAAAATGGAGATTATGCTGCAGTGAAATCGTATATTTTGAATATAAGGCTTTGAATATCTGAAGTGGATATCCAATACCTAAATGCACTGTAGGTTTTCAATTCTAAGCTTTTGATTTGTTATTTATCGATATATGCGACTGTGAACTTAAAGTCCATTCCTGCAAAATCTATACTCCTTAAAAAGATAAGGTTTCGCCATTATTCGAATATGAGTAGAAGGACACTAACTAGACATTTTAAACATGCGTCAGAACTACCTATTGTCACTTGGTCAAATAATTAAAGACTGCGATGTGGGGCTGAATTGCTCGAATTGACAGATTATTCAGTTGATAAACTTGCGGAAAGCACGGGTTTTAAAACCGCAGTACTATTTCGTAAATTGTTTAAGAGTAAATACGGTAAAAATCAGAACCATTGGTATAAAAATTTTTAGTTAGTAGCTAAGTAGCAGTGATGAATATTTCTAAAATGGTGACTTAAAGACGTGCAGCTTTTTTTTGGAAATCTATTAACTTTGCGAAGGACTCGTATAGAATCTATAGCTAAAGAAAATTGAGTTAAAAGGACAGACTTTTGCAAAATCGGAAACTTAAAATTGGCATCGTGGTTGGGGAAGTATCCGGGGATACATTAGGCGCCAAGCTTATCCGTAGTTTTCGAGAGCAAGGGATCGATGCGGAATTTGAAGGCATCGGTGGTCCGCAAATGATTGCAGAAGGCTTTAACAGCTATTATCCGATGGATATTTTATCAGTGATGGGGATCGTTGAAGTCTTAAAAGATATTAAAAAACTCTTTGCTGTACGTGATGGTCTGGTTGAAAAATGGACTGAAAACCCTGTCGATGTTTTTGTAGGGATAGATGCGCCGGATTTTAATTTGCGTTTATCCAAGAGCTTGAAGCAAAAGCAGCTACCAATTAAAACAGTGCAATATGTCAGCCCTTCAGTGTGGGCATGGCGACAAGGCCGTGTGCATGGCATTAAGGCGAGTATCGATTTAGTCCTTTGTTTATTTCCTTTCGAAAAAGCGTTTTTCCAAAAATGGCAAGTTCCGGCTGCATTTGTCGGACACCCATTGGCAAGTCAGTTGCCTTTAGGTAATCCACTCGTTGCGGCTAAACACGAGTTAGGCTTAGATGAGCAGCAAAAGCACATTGCATTACTTCCGGGCAGCCGTCGCGGTGAAATTGAGCGCTTAGGGCCTTTGGTGCTGTCTGCCGCACAGATTTTGACGGAGCAGCATCCAGACTATGTGTTCCTGATTCCTGCAATCAATGATGCACGTAAACAGCAAATTGAATTGTTGCTCAAGCAGTACCCTGAAGCATTACAAGCCAAAGTTCGCTTGATGGAAAACACCGATACCGAATCTAAAATTGGCCGTCAGGTGATGAACGCATCGAATATTGTCGCATTGGCTTCGGGTACAGCGACTTTAGAAGCGATGCTTTTACACCGTCCAATGGTGACCTTTTATAAGTTAAATTGGCTGACTTACCATGTGGTGAAATTGCTGATCAAAATTCCGTATTATTCATTGCCAAATATTATTGCGGGCAAAAAGGTGATTCAGGAACTCATCCAACATGATGCAACGCCTGAAAAATTAGCAGCAGAAATTGAAAGCTTGATGGATGTTGAAAAATCGCAAATTCAAGTGATGCAGCACATCACCATGCATAAACAACTGCTTTCAGGTAACAGTGAAAACCCTGTGGAAGCGATTTTAAAGCTTTTAGATTAAACCTTTAAAGTGACTCAGTTTTTGCGAGTTGATGCTGCTGTCGATACTGGCTCGGTGTTAGATCATAAAACTTTTTAAAAGTTTGGCTAAATGCCGTTTCAGATGAGTAACCGATACGATGGGCAATTTGCTGAATAGTCAGTTGCCCCATTTGTAAGTGCTGTGTCGCCAGTCGCAAACGATGTTGCTGCAAATAGGCGAGTGGAGTTTCACCGAGCATTTGAGTGAATAAACTGGCAAATTTAGAACGTGACATGCAACATTGTTCTGCCAAGCTTTCGACGGTCCATGCATGCTGTGGTTGTTCGTGAATCGCTGCCAAAGCGTTGGATAATTCAGGATGACTTAAGGCATGCAACCAACTGCTCGAATCTGACAAAGCCGCAATATAATCACGTACACATTCGATAAATAAAATACTCACTAAATGATCCAAAATTTTGTCGCGGCCTGGACGGATCTGATGCGCTTCAACTGCCAGAAAATGTAAGCCAATTTGCAACCATTCCGGTGCGGTACTGCTCATGATATGTGGTGTATGTAACAGTGTGGGGAGTGCATTCACTAAGGGCTTTGCCATAATGCTGTCGACATGCCCACGGATCGCCAGTACAAACAATTCTTCTGCTTCATGAGACTCAGCATAATTTAATTCAATGGTTTTATTTCGTTGCTCTTGAAACAATGACGTGATGTTTATTGACTCGACCAAGACATCAGACTGTATAGATTTGCAGTAATGATTTTGCCCTGAGGGAATAAGGCAAAGATCGCCAGCTTCGAGTAAAACCTGCTCTTGATCTATATGTACAACACACTGACCTTGAATCACTACATACGCAACCATGGCATTGTGATCTTGAAAATGAAAAGCCCAAGGATGCTTTGATCTCAAATAAATATATTCAGATCGGTGGAGATGAATATCATCAAAAATTTTACTTAAAGCATCCATATTTCAAATATTTACTCATATTAATTTTGTACTTATTGATGGTCACTATGTGTTTAAAGGTCAACATTTATCCTTAAATGCCAAAGACGATCGCATAGTTTTTTTGGACGCTTAAAACTGTTCTGGCTGCCCATATTTTACGAATATAAACACAGAAGAAGTAATTAGGGAAGTCTAGCGCATGAATGCACCAGTAAAATTAAATGAACAGCAGCTCGCTCAGTTAGAAAGCAAAATCGGTAGTGTTTTAGATAAAAAACGTTATGGTTGGCTATTGAGTCCAGGTTTACCAGTCATTGGTATGGGGATTTTGGCGGGTTATCATTTTGGTCCCAAACCGACAAAAAAACTATTTGCCATGGGCGGGCCGCTTCTACTGCATGTCATTATTCCTGCACTGGATGCACTGATCGGTGATGATGCCAATAACCCGACAGATGATGACATCAAAGTTTTAGTGAATGATCCTTATTATGATCGGATCGTCAAACTATTTATTCCACTGCAAATGGCAGCGAATGCTTTTGCTGGCTATGTGGTTACCCGTAAAGATGTTTCAATATTAGATCAAGTTCTACTTGGGATTTCGATGGGTGCCATCAATGGTGTTGGCGTAAATACAGCTCATGAACTCTGCCATCGACCACATAAAAAAGACCATTATTGGGCACATGCGACTCTCGCACCATTAGGTTATAGCCATTTCCGCATTGAACATCCTTATGGGCACCATAAACGTGCGGCAACGCCTGAAGATCCTGCATCTTCAAAAATGGGCGAAACTTTTTATGAGTTTTGGCCACGCACTGTATTTGGTGGAATTAAATCGGCGGTGCAGATTGAGAAACAACGTTTAAAACGTAAAGGTTTAAGTTTCTTTTCGAAGGAAAATGAACTGTTTCATGGTTGGGCGATGAGTGCAGGTTTTCATGCCTCGATGCTGAAAATGTTTGGTAAAGGCGTGACACCGTATTTAGTTACACAGGCCTTTTATGGAATCAGCCTTTTTGAAATTATTAATTATATTGAACATTATGGCCTGAAGCGTGAGCAAAAATCGGATGGAAGTTATGCGCGAACCATGCCTGAACATAGTTGGAATAACAATAATATTGTGACCAATCTATTTTTGTATCAATTACAGCGACATTCAGACCATCATGCATATCCGACTCGTCCATTTCAGGCTTTAAGACATTTTGATGAAGCGCCAGAGTTGCCTAGCGGCTATGCCACTATGCTAATTCCTGCTTTAGTACCCTCTATTTGGTTTAAGATGATGGATAAACGTGTCTATGATCACTACCAAGGTGATTTAACTAAAGCCAATATTCATCCTAAACGCCGTGCAAGCCTTTTTAAAAAGTTTGCGGTTTCAGGCGATTAAATTGAAAACATGATGAGAAGAATCCCAAGCTTGTCTGCTTGGGATTTTTTATTGTGCGTATTATTAACCGATGCTACGCAGTAACATCAGAAGCGCACGTTGATTCAAATAAAAGAACGATACACGGTAACGTCATCCGAAATTGTTTGAGACAAGACTTATTGTAATCAAAAATGTTTCTGCGATTCTTTGAATAATTAGACGTTAGTGAACGAGTTTTGTCGGTGAGGTACATTGCACCGCAAGATGGTTTCCTTTCGAAGCTTCGCTTCTCATTTTGCCGAAACAAAAGTATCTCCAGCCGAAGGCTAATACCTTTATTCAATCTTTAGATGTATGACTCCGTCGAATAGACTTAAAAATCATCTTTAAAATGTAAAAGTAATTCTACGTGCGTAACATCATTTAAAATCCCAAATTTTCTGTTTAAAACTTAGTCATTTCTTAAGACCACCAATAGCGCAAAATGTGGAAAAAAATCGGTGCTGAAAAGCAGATTGAATCAATTCGGTCGAGCATGCCACCATGGCCTTGGATGAGCTGTCCCCAATCTTTTACACCACGATCGCGTTTAATGGCCGACATGACCAGACCACCAAAGAAACCGAATATACAAACAATAAAGCCAATACATGCAGCCTGTAGGTAGTTAAAAGGTGTAAGCCATGACATAGCCACGCCTAGTGCAGTGGCTAAAGCAATGCCTCCTATTAACCCCTCAACGGTTTTAGACGGTGAAAGTATCGGTGCGACTTTGTGCTTTCCAAATAGCTTGCCACAGACATATTGCAAAACATCGGAGGCTTGTACCACCATGATCAACCAGATCGCTAGCCAAATTTTTTCACCTTCAAATCCGGGAAGTTTAAGATTTAATAGCGCAGGCACATGCGAAATACAGAATACGCTGATCATCAGACCCCATTGAATTTTTGAACTGCGTTCTAAAAATCGCGTGGTATCTTCGGCTTTGAGTGTAGCGATAGGGATTAGAAGAAATACATACAGCGGAATAAAAATCGAATATAGCCCATACCAGTCGATATACACCAAGTAATACTGGTAAGGGATGACAAAATAAAAAGCGATCAATAAAGGAAGATAATCACCGCGACGGGTCGGCAGTAAACTGATAAATTCACGTAAAGCAAAGAGTGAAATCAATGCAAACAGCATCACAAAGGCGATTTTGCCTAATGAAATTGCTACACCAAGTACCAACAGCATGACCCACCATGCATTGATCCGTGCATTTAAATTGTCGATAACTGGTGCAGGTGCATAACCCGCTTTAAATTTTAGTATTGAGCCAATGGTTGAGGCAATAATCAAAATAACTGCAAAAATACCAAACAATACATAGGTCATTTGCGCATTGGTGAATTCCATTATTGATACTCCAATGCTTTTAATTTGAGTAATTCATCCTGAGCGTAGTTTAAAAACTCAGTTTTACTCTGTTCATTATGGGCTTCTAAAGGCTTACCAAATATAACGGTAGATAATAGGGGGAGTGGTATAAGCGCGCCTTTAGGCATGACACGTTTTAAATTTGAGATCCACACAGGCACGATTTCAACATCAGGAAATTGATTTTTGAGATGAAATAAGCCGCTTTTAAAGGCTAATAATTCAACGTCATCATTTAAATTTCGAGTACCTTCAGGAAAGAAAATAATCGAGTCACCTTGTGCTAATACGGTTTTGATCGGTTCTAAGGGATCTTGATTTTGCTCTCGATTTCGCTGAATAGTGACGCCAGTAAACGTATCTTGAATGAGAAAACGTCGAAAGCCATCTTTTAACCAATAATCCGAAGCCGCTACAGGACGTGTCTTTCGTCTGAGATCTGTCGGCAGTGATGACCAAAGCAAAATAAAGTCGATATGGCTATTATGATTTGCATAATAAATACGCTGTTTCATAACCGGTTTGCACCCGACCCATAGACTCCGCGCACCCGTGAGCAGCCGCGCACCACGACGAGTGAGAAAGGCAATATAGCGAGCAATTGAACGGCTTAAAAAATTACCTTTCATTGGTGAGTGAGCATTCCCTGAAGTGTCTAATGGATTTGGCATAGATTCAAATTATTGTGAATTATTTATACAGTAAAAATATGCAGATGAATGCGATGTATTGCAAGCAAAGCACAAAGATCTGCCATTTAAATAAAGCCAGACAACCTAACTCACGTAGTTCCCAGGCGCGGCCACATTTATTTGTAGGTATTAATTTTAGGTTAATTAAACTTAAGTCCAGCTCTTTGGTGGTTTGTTCTAGGCTTTGGGTTTGGCTGTATTCAGCGACAGTGGCTAAAAGTGCCGAATCAAATTTGATTCTCAAGCTTAAATAATGCTGTATTCCGAGCAAAACTAGACAAATCAATACATATAGCAAATCGAATAGCATCACATTGCCAAACTGGATGATGAGCCAGAGCGTGAGAATCGCTGCCACATACGCTGAGATGAGCAATCCAGTGGTGGATTGCAACAACTTTGACAGCACCACAAGTTGTAAATTCATGGTGCAAGTCCTTTAAGTTTTAAACGATAAGTATTTAAATGTTTTATTTGCGGTGCTTTAAGCACGACCCAAGGACGGTTATGGCGAATAATCCGTAAAACATCTTCGACTGAATATTCAGGATGTTGTTTCAATAATAATGCGGCCACTACAGCACTACTTCGTGAATATCCCAAAGCACAGAAGACCAAGATGTTTTGTGCTTCATCACTTTTTTTAGAGTTCAATAATAGTTCTAAAGACTCTACAGCATGATGCAGCTGATTGGCCTGTAAAGGAATCAGGTCTAAACTCAAGTTTTGAGCATAGGAGCATTTTGGATAAATGGGTAATTCTGCACAACAATCGAGTAAAGCATCATATTGTTGCAAGACCTGTTTGGACGGATAGCGACCTAAATAAATATAACTCTGATTGATTTTGATGATTTTAGAATCTTCGGGATGGCGATAGGTCCAGATTCGGCTATTGATCCAAGCAAATACAAAGTAGGGCGCGAACAGCATTTTTGCAGCAATAGTCATATCACCATGACTGAGTTTTTGAAAAAAATACGGTCGATTGAATAAATATGCAAACGAAACTAAAAGTAGACTGCTCGCAGGATAGAGTAGCCAAAGCCACCAACCTTTTGCATGTGCGATTGCGCTACAAAATAAGGCAGCAAACAGATAAAGGATGCCGATTTTAATGTGTTTTAAACTTAGCCGACTCTGGCTGTTTTGAGTCCATGGCGCAGAGCCAGACATTGGGAATAGCCATAAACATAAGGCACCGACCAATAAACCAGTTGGGATATCTATAAAATGGTGCTGCCAAGTGGTTAGAACTGAGAGACCAATCAAAAAGGACCAACCATCTACCAGATATTTTAGTTTGCCTGTGCTATGCCGACGGAAAAAATCCCAAAGTATCACCAGTAGCACAATGTGCAGGGAAGGTGCTTGATTAAACGGTTTATCAAAGCCCATCAAGACATCAAACCATAGGCCGAAAAAACCTGTGAGTTCGGGGCGTTCAAAGCTAAAACGTAGCGGGAAAATTAAAAAGCAGCTGATTGAAAGGATTTGTGCCGAAAATAGTCGCAGGACATGTTGTTTTAATTCAAACTTATTCCAACAAAGTAATAAAGACAATCCATAGAACAGATCAATCGACCAATAAGGCACAATACTCCATGGCCAAAGTGGAATATATTTTTCCCATTCAAAGACGATAACAGGTACAGACGCTAAACCCGCAGCGTATTGGTTGGCAAAACCATAACTTAAGAAGAAAAAAGGTGCCAGAAATGCCAAACACAGTAGGCCGTATTTCCAAGTTCCTGTATCCGTATCCAGTTTATGCATAAGATTGACCATCCAAGCTTAAATTTTTTGTGCAACGGAAACTGTGAAAATACCAAACTCATCAATGACTTGATCGACTTTCTTGAAACTGGATTGCTCAACCAAGGCATCCATTTCTGCTTGTGAGCGCAAACGCATGACCCATGCATCTCCTTGGCGATGTGAGGTCAGGGCACGGGCGATAAACTCTTGTTGCGGATGCCAAATTTGACCTGTGTAGATGAGATAACCATCTTTCTCAATGGCCTGACTCAAGCCTGATAAGGACTGTCTAAGTAAATCATTATCACTAAATAATTCGTATAAACCTGAGACCACGGCTAGAGTGGGTTTAGGTTCAACACTGGCTAAAGAAGTGGTATCAAATGCATCCGCTTCTACAAATTTGGCAATCTGGCTTAAACCTCTTTGCTCAATCATTGCTTGACCCGCTTGTACATTGATCGAGCTATAGTCTCTAAGCAGAATAGATTCAGGCTGCTCAGGCAGTTTTTGTACAGCATCTAAAATATATCGGCCATGGCCTGCTGCAATATCCATAATCCGTACCGCGTGTTGGGCATCATTTAACTTAGAAGCATATTTCGTTAATAGCGCTTCAATATTTTGTTTTCTAACGCGAATACCACGCCAACCAATTGCATTTAAATATTGTCGATCGATGATTTTACCCAGTGCGTTTTGGCTTTCTGATTGATCTCTGTAGACAAAATCTAAGGTGCTGCCAGAGTCATATCCTGTCTCTTCACCAATTTTTAAACCTTTAGAAAAGAGACTACCAATTTTAAGATTTTGTTTTGTTAAGCTCCAAAATGCATGTTTTAAAGAGTGTTTTGGAATCGTTGAACTTAATGTTTCTGCAACGGCACAGCTTGGGCCAATTTTATCTGCATCTAAAAGTTTAGGTGCGGAATAGGGTTGTTTAAAACATTGTTGAATAAAGCGATGGATTTTATCTGTGGCGATTTTTCGATGTTTTTCACCCAAAGTATCATGATAAAAACCGTCTAAGACGTGAAATTCCTTCATTGGATGTGGGAGTTTTTGATAAAACGCCAATTGTGGTTTTTGATGCACCACGAAGTCAGATCCTGAACATAAAATCTGTGTAGGAACAAAAATATTTTGTGCATCTTTAACGATTCGATCTGAGGCTGCATATAGACCCAGCAGCATCCGGACTGATATGGCCCGAGCGATCTGTGGGTCAGTGTTATAACTCTGTGCACGTGCAGTATCGTGGGTCAGCATTTTGGCTTTGACATAACTATTAATAAAAAAGTTGCCAGCGAATTTGTTGAGGAGTGTTAAGCCGGGTTTTGCAAAAGGCACATAGAGTTTGATGTTAAATGCAGGCGATGCAAGGCATAAAGCACGGATTTTAGGGGCATAATCATGCACCCATGTCGCGGCTAAAACAGCGCCAACGCTTTGAGCTACAATTGCTATATTCTCTGATCGAATTTGGTAATTTTGTTCTATATGCTGAACAAAATATTGAATGTCTTGAACGCATGCAGAAAAGCTCGGTGCATCTCCTCGTTCACCAGGAGTATTGCCATGGCCTCGCGCATCCCAAGCGAAAAAATCAAAATCAGGCAAATTCAATTCATTGACCAAATGCGCCATTCGTCCCGAATGTTCATGGCCACGATGAAATAAGATCACCGCTTTTTTCTTACGGTTGCTTTTTAAACTGCTATTTTCCCAATGTTGATAAAACAAGGATGTTCCATCATGGCTCGTAAAGGTATGCTGAGTATTGTTATACATTGTGTTGTTCTCAAAATAATAAATCGACTGACGATCTAAACTGAAATTTATTGTGGGTTGATAATGCTATTTTTAATGCGGTTATAAATCGTGATAAATAATAAAAAGATGATAATAATCAAAATACTATTGCAAATAAGAGACAATGTATTTAAACCGAAGTTAAATATAGAAGAAGTCACGATCACGATACAGATGATGCTAAATACAAAAGCACGGTCACTTTTTCCCATTGGACCATCGTAGCGACGTTCTTGACCCACTAATGGCGCCATCACACCTGTATATTCAGCAAGTATGGCGAGAAAACAGGTCAAAATTAGCAGTTCGGCTTGAATAAAAGCAAAACAAATTAAACTAAAATAGAGTGCTGAGTCAGAAATCACATCACATAATTCATTATAAAAAGCACCGAGTTTGGATTGTTGGTTGAACTCACGTGCCAGCATGCCATCTATGGCATTGAAGCCCATTCGAATAAGCATCCACACGGGGAAAATCAACAGTAAAATGCCAATACCGTTGTGAGAGAAATAGATATAAATAAAAAATGCCACAGCTAGCGAAATGAACATTGCTAGTAGTGTTACTTGATTTGCTGTAATACCAAGATGATGAAGTGATTTAACCAAAGGTCGAAGCAGGTTTTGAAATGCAGGTTTAAGTTGGTAGATCGAAGGCATATTATTGTTATAGCGGTATGATTTGCATGAATTTTATACGCTTGATGCTTAACTTAACAAGAATTTGAATGTTAAAGATTGTCACAGGCCTCACGATTCGCCTGTATAACGCATTAAATTTTCTTGTGTAGTACTTGCGACTAATTTTCCATCTTGCCACATTTGCCCATGAGTAAGCCCACGTGATTGAGAGGTTCGGGTAGTATTCATGTCATAGAATACCCAATTATCTACCCTAAAGGTATGATGAAAATACATCGAATGATCAAGACTAGTTGCGATGAGTTCAGGAGACAGATAATTTAAACCATGTGTTTTGAGCGCCGCAGAATATAAATTATAGTCTGAATAGTATGCTGCAATGGCCTGATGTATATGAAGTTGGTCAAATTGTGCATCCAAGGCATCATGGAGTTTTAAATATTCTGCATATTGATTTTGATTTAAGACAGAAGCTTGATTGGACGGTGGAAAATCTGTCAGCACGTATTCAATTGGTTTAGATATAAGCTGAAAAGGCTGTAAAAATGTGGCCAGATATTCAGGTGAAATAGATGATTGGATTTGCGATTTATAGAATTGCTCCTCTTTGAGCATACTTGGTGGAAACTGTGGGATCAGATCTGGTTCAGGTATTTGATACTCCATACCCATTTCGTTATTCATATAGGACAACATCACCATATATATTGGTTTGCCATGCTGTATTGCGGTCACTTGTCGTGTAGAAAAACTATGACTATCACGTAAATTTTCGACTTTAAATAATACAGGCTGATTTGCAAGACCCGCAGAAATAAAGTTGGCATGTAAAGAGTGGAGTGGGAGTGTACAGGTAAAGGATGCACTGATTATGCTCTGAGCAAGTAATTGCCCACCAAAAATATGGTCACCAAACAGAGGTTTGCTCTGTGCCAAAAAGTAGCCCTGATCTTTGGGCACTACAGATAATAATTGGATGAGGTCTTGAGTCAGCGTTGTCATATTTTTTTGAAATTTTTGCTTTATTTAAATGTATTCAACTCAAACTTATTGCACAAGTCATGTTCATGAAAAATATAAAAGTGTTCGCCGGTCTTTCTAGAATAGGCTTATAATCGAGTTTTCCTAGTTGTCCGAATGGAATGACGAAAAAGCAATGACACCTGCATGTAAACTCTTAAAATCTAATAAAATCGACTTTACAATTCATGAATATGACCATGACCCAGAAGCAAAAAGTTTTGGTTTAGAAGCTGCGGAAAAACTTGGTTTAACTGTCGAAGAAGTGTTTAAAACCTTGATGGTTACGGACGATAAAAATTACTTTGTTGCCGTATTGCCAGTGGAATATCAGCTGAATTTGAAAAAAGTGGCCACAGCATTTGGCTGTAAAAAACTAAAAATGGCAGACCCAAAGGATGCAGAGCGTTTAACCGGTTATTTGGTAGGTGGTATTAGTCCAGTTGGACAGAAAAAACGCTTAAAAACTGTGATCGATGCTTCTGCGCAGCACTTAGCTAAAATCTATGTGAGTGGTGGTAAGCGTGGTTTGGATATTGGTTTAAAACCCGAGGATTTAGCAAAAGTTTTGGGTGCAAACTTTGCTGATGTGATAGATGTCTAAACGGAGTTTATGATTCCCTAAAATCAATTGAATTTAGTGGTGTTACTCACAATATTATCCACTATTCCCAAACCACTAAAATAACAAAAGCCGCATTGAGCGGCTTTGTGGTTCGATGACGCATCTTAATTAGGGATATTTGAAGGAGAAATCACACATGAATACTCTAACTCTCCGGGTTTAGTCTCTTTAAGTAAGTTTTCCCAAGAATTATTCTTTGTTTTAATCCAACTATAAATATCTTCATAAAATTCAGGATTGAGATTAGCTTTTTGAATATATGATTTATTTAGAAGAAATTTAGTCATCAAACACATTGAATTCAGCTCAATTGGATTTCTATTTTTTTCTAAACTAAAATTATTTTTAGCTTCAACTTCTTATTTTCTCAGCATAGTTGCATTGAGTAGTGTTGATTTAAATAATTCCATAGTTAAATCATTAGGAGGTGTTTGATTAGCTAAGGCAAAGAGATTTCCATCAATTCTCAACATAGACGGGAAAAAATTTGCCTGTACATCTAATTCTTGCTGAGGAGACGGTGAAGATTTACATCCTGTTGTTAAAATACTGCTAAAAATGAGAAAACTTATAAACTTTAAAATTTTGTTATGCATCTAGGTGAATTCCTTGTTCAGCTAAAACTTTTAACATTTTAATCTTGGTTAATTCGTATTTTGTACATACTAATACGGCTCATTTCACTTCAACTGATTATTTATAATTTGGAAGTTCTAGCTAAGACTACACTTTTGTTGTTTCGGTTTTAGCTTTGAATAACGAAAATGTATGTAGTCGCAGAAGTAGAATTTAGTAAAACTTCATGTTTAGAGGTTGATTCATTAATAGCACTTAAAGGTGTTTAATTATAAAAATACTTATAAAAAATAGGTATTTAAAATCCGACCAAAATAGTTGTATTTTAATTTAAAAGCTGTAATTTGAAAGTGTGATCAAATTAAGAGACAACAAAATGCCTTATTCAAATACTAAAGCGATTATTGAGCAAATCTATAATTTTGTATTAGAAAAACACAGTTTAGCATCTAAAAGTCGATTTATGCAGTTATCGATCTTCTTTAGAGAATTGCATGAAGGGGATGACTCAAAATTTTCCGCAGATAGGTCTTTTTATTACAAAGGAATCTTTAACAACAGAGAAAAAAGTATATTTGCGAATGCTGCGCCAGACTTTTTTGATAAGCACAAGTTTTTGGATTGGGTTGTTAAATCAATTGATTGATTTCAACCCAATCGTTGGAGTACATAATTCATGCTGTATAACCAGTCTGAATAGAAATAGAAGATATTGATCAGAAATCAGTAGGTATATGTTATGAAATACATGCTAATTGGCAATAAGGATGTATGGCCAGTATGGTGTTAGTTAAAGTCTTCAATGATTAAAATTTAACTGCACATTTCGTTCCTTGATTTAAATAAAAGCTTGGTTAAAAGCAGAATATAAAAACCCATGTAAAAGACATGGGTTTTTAGTTTAAGTTGCACAATGTGATAATTCGGCTAAAAAATAATCAATATGATTTATTTGTTCAATGCTAAATGAGAAAATTATCATTTAGTTCCATTTCAGAAAATTATATAAATAAAAACAGAAAAGTTCATATTAAAAAAATTAATTTTTAAATACATAGAGATAAGACCAAATTTGCAATCCTGTAGCAAATCTTCACAAAAATGCAATTATTAACAATAATGATTATCATTAACATTGTTTCACGCTGGCCAGCGTACTAAGCATTACTTGCACAGTTAAAGAAACATAATTACATGACAAAGCTTGGAAAAGCTTAAAAATAGAGGATATGGTCAGATGAAAGAGCTTGCTAATCGCTTGGCGATGCAGCATCTTGTCAATGCATACTCACAAGAAACCGGTAAAGCTATTTTACTGGAAAAGTATCAACAGAATTCATCACAATTGACGTTTAGCCAAGGCTTGACGTTGTTATGCATCCCTTTAGATTGCATTCAATCACAGTTATTTGTACCACTATCTTATGTCAGCCTTGTTGGTAGACATCGTCTTGCAGATCTCCCACACGTCTTTAACAAGGGGCAGAAACAGTCATTTAGTATCACCGCGATCGCGAGTTTATTACTTGAACAGCTCGTACAAGAGTCAGGTCATACACTGGATGCTTCATCATTATTAGAACGTTGGATCGAAAGTCGTGAAGCGCTTATTCAATTTTTGACACTACGTGAACATGATTTTGAGGCTTTGGTCCAAGCGGAACAAAGTTTCATTGAATCGGAACAAGCTTTAATTTTAGGGCACAGCATGCATCCTGCACCGAAAAGTCGGGTCGGTTTTGTGCATGAAGATTGGGAAAGGTATTCGCCAGAAGCCAAAGGTCTAAGCCAACTGCACTATTGGTTGGTAGCTCCAGAATATATCCAAGAAGGTTCAGCTTTAGATCAATCAGTCTCAGCGCAATTGAAAAGCGAATTGCAATGGCATTTATCAGAAACTGATCAAGCACTACTGAATGCCTATTCACATTATAAGTTATTGCCTTTGCATCCTTGGCAAGCACGTTATTTACAGTCAAAAGTATGGTTTAAAAACTTAAAAACCAAATTAAAAATTATCGATTTTGGCGAGAAAGGTTGGGCATTTTCACCAACAACTTCGGTACGGACTATGGCAAGTTTTGCAGCGCCGTGGATGTTAAAACCATCACTTTCCGTAATGATCACCAATTCAATCCGAGTCAACCTTGCCAAAGAATGCCACCGTGGTGAAATGACCCATAGACTGTGGCATTCAAGTCTCGGTGAACGTATTTTACAACAATGCCCAACGCTCAAAGCGGTGAATGATCCTGCGTGGATGGCATTGAGCATAGATGATGAAATCGTCGAAGAAACTATTTGCATCTTCCGTGATCAGCCTTTTAGTGAAAAGCAGCAGGTGAGTTGTATTGCATCATTATGCCAAGATCATCCTGCACAGCCGAAAAGCCGTTTTAATGCACTATTCGAACAAATCGAAAAACAACAACCTGAACTTGATCAAAGCGCCATTGCGATCAATTGGTTTAAACAATTCTTAGCTATCAGTCTAAAACCATTAATGTATTTGTACCATCAATACGGAATGGCCTTTGAATCACATCAGCAAAATGTCTTACTTGAGCTTGAAAATGCAATGCCTAAATATCTATGGCTGCGTGACAATCAAGGCTTTTACTATATTGAAGAACTTGCAGGTGAAGTCTTAAGCGCATTTCCAGCGTTGCAAGAAAAAGCGCATGCCGTGGGTTCCAAAGCCTTTGTCGATGAGCGCTTTAGCTATTATTTCTTTGGTAATACTTTATTCGGCATTATCAATGCAATTGGTGCAACTGGATATGTCACAGAGCAAGTGTTGATATCGATATTGCAAAATGAACTGTTGGACTTACATCGGGCATATCCAGAAAGTTCATTGATTCATTCATTACTTTATCAGCCGACCTTGCCGTATAAGGGTAATCTGTTGACGCGCTTGTATGAGCTGGATGAATTGATTGCCCCAGTCGATCAGCAATCGGTTTATGTACAGTTGCCAAATCCTTTATGTGTGGAACAGAAGGATGTGCAATATGCTTGATTTTATTGGGATAGGCTTAGGGCCATTTAACCTTAGTTTGGCGAGTTTGCTACATAAGCAAAATCATTTGCAGTATCAATTTTTTGAAAAGAAACCACAGTTCGACTGGCATGCGGGTATGCAATTGCCCAATACAGTATTGCAAGTGCCGTTTATGGCCGATCTGGTTTCCATGGTCGATCCAACCAGTCCTTTTAGTTTTTTAAATTACTTAAAGGCGCAGCAGCGTTTATACAAATTCTATTTTTTAGAACAAGCTCAGATTCCTAGACGTGAATATAACCATTATTGTCAATGGGTTGCAGACCAACTAGAGCATATTCAATATCAATCAACCGTAAAAACCATTTATGCCCAAGAGCAAGGCTTTGAAGTCATGGTTGAGCAAGATGGACGTTTTAGACGTTATCAATGCCGAAATTTGGTCATTGGTTCGGGTAATGTTCCGCATTTACCACAGTGTCTAAAAGACATACAACAGCAATATCCGGAGCGCTGCTTACATTCTGCAAATTATTGCAATGCAGCGTTAAATCACTTGAAAGGGAATGTGGTTGTACTGGGATCAGGCCAGTCTTCGGCCGAAGTTTTTATGGATCTGTTTGATCGTCAATATTTGCAGGATCAAACCACAACAGCGCAGTTTAAATTGCATTGGCTGACCCGTTCTAACGGTTTTTTCCCGATGGAATATGCGCCGCTTGGTTTAGAGCATTTTAGTCCGGATTATACTGCGCATTTTTATCAACTAAGTCCTGAAAATAAAGCCAAACAACTGAAACAACAAGGTTTGTTATATAAGGGCATCAGTGCAAAAACCATCCGTGATATTTACCAAAAACTATATCACCGGAGCATTGGTCAAAATATTCAACAGACGCATTTACATGCTCAGGTGGGTTTGGTCGATGCCGAGCCTCATGGTGCGGGCATCCGTTTGCAGTTTCAGCATAAAGTCACGGCAGAACAATTCTATCTGGATGCGGACTTTGTCGTGGCTTCAACGGGATATCACAGTCCAGAGTGGCAATATCTCAAATATCTAAAACCACTGATTCAATGTGATGAATTCGGTCGCTGGAAAATTAGTGAGGACTACCGCGCACAGCATGACGCTGTCGGTGGAATTTTTGTTCAAAATCAGGAAATGCACAGTCACGGTGTCGGGACTCCTGATTTAGGCTTGGGTGCTCACCGTGCAGCGATCATTGCCAATCAATTATTGGGTTTTGACTTATACGATTTAGGCGATCAAGCACAAAGTTTCCAACATTTTTCACCCAGTGAAAATACTGAAATGCACAGTATGGGTGTTGTGAAAAAATCAGCGCCAACCAATATCCAAAGACCTTTATCCGTAAAAAAAACCATTGCCAACTATGCAATGAACCGCAATACGACCATGCCGAATAAGCAAGAACAGAATACGGTTAAACTCGAGAAATTATAATGACATTTGCAAAATTACAGATAAATCAAACGCAGTGGCGCCGTGCAGGGCAAAGACTGATTGAAATGGCGATTGCTGAATTTTTATATGAAGAAATTATTCAGATTCAGCCAGTGGAAAATAACACTTGGCAACTTAAACTGGATGACAAAACCTATCAATTTGAAGCGACACAGTTTCTGCTTGGGCATTGGCGTATTGTTGAAGGGAGCGTTCGCGAATTAAGTGAATCGACAGAACATCCTGCATGGAATCTGCATGAATTTATTCGTGCCTTTTCAAATCAAGCTGAGGTGAAACCATTTACCAAGGCCTATTTGATTAAAGAAATGAACAATACATGGTTAGCAGAAGCCCATGTTTTTGATGAACAGCGATTGCTGAGTCATGCTGTCTTGTCAGCGCCACACTATCAAATTGAAGGCATGTTGCGTGGGCACCCTTGGCTCATTATGAGTAAAGGCCGTATGGGCTTTGGCTATGATGATTATTTAAGCTCCGCACCAGAGATTTCTCCAACGGTTAAAGTTCTGTGGTTAGCTGTTCATCGTGATTTAGCTGAGTTTCGTTCGACCGAGGCTTGGGATGCGCAAAGCTTATATCGCCATGAATTGAACTCAGCGCAATTACACGATTTTCAACAGCAATTGGCGGACAAAGCCTTAGATGCTGCTGAGTATTTCTTTATTCCTGTACATGCATGGCAATGGCATCAGTGGTTAATCCCGACCTATGCCAATGAAATCGTCGATCAGCGCATTGTAGAGCTGGACATTGGACAAGACGACTATGTGCCAATGCAATCAATTCGTACTTTATGCAATACCAGTCATCCTGAACGTCATTATGTGAAGTTACCCGTCAGTATCTTTAATACGGCGGTCTATCGAGGTTTGCCTTCAAAACGAAATTTGGCTGCACCTGCAGTGACCGCTTGGCTGAAGGACATACAACGTCATGATGCAGACCTGCAAAAAACACAGGTAGCATTTTTGGGTGAAGTCGCAAGTCTCACATTACAACAGCCATGTTTTGATCAGATAGACGGTGCGCCTTATCAATTTAAAGAATTGTTTGGTTGCTTATGGCGTGAAAGTGTCGAGCCATGTATTGATGAACATGAGATGGCACTTTCCCAAGCGGCATTGTTGCATCGAGACATAAACGGTCAATCTATTTTATCTGTGTTGATTCAGGCTTCAGGTTTAACGCCTTTGCAATGGCTGAAGCACTTTGCCGAAGTCTGCGTAACACCGCTACTAATTTGCTTATACAAATATGGTTTAGCTTTTTCTCCGCACGGTGAAAACACCATGTTGATCCATGAAAATGGCTTACCGAAAAAAATGGTGCTGAAGGACTTTATTGATGATGTCAATTTAGTTGATGAAGATTTTCCAGAACTCGAAAATTTACCAACTGAAGGGCAAATCTTACTGCGCCATCCTGCTGAAGAACTTAGTCACTTTATCTTTACAGGTTTGTTCATGGTGCATTACCGCTATATCTGTAATGTCTTCCTTGAAGATTATCCAGAGCATACAGAACTTGAGTTTTGGCAAACCATTTCCACCGTGATCGACGAATTTCATCAGGCACATCCTGAATTGGCAGATCGTATTGAAAAATTCAGTATGTTCCGTCCACGTTTCGAGAAAATTTGTCTGAACCGCGTTCGACTGTTTACCACCAGTTATAACGACGAAGCAGAACGACCAGTACCGGTATTTTTAGATCCAATTGCAAATCCTGTGAGTCCAAGCACGTTAAATCACTGGGCAGAACAACAGCATACTGCTAAGCAGAAGACGACAACCAACCGTATTGCGTCATAAGCAGATTTTTGAGCTAAGAACAGAAAAGATTAAATAAATTTAAAGGACGACATCATGACCACGTTATCACGACAACTACCTGATTTTTATGAATACTATGAGAATGAGACGCAATACTACTTACGACAAATGCAATATCCAGAAGATATGGCTTTGGTTCATAAATGGATGCATGAACCGCATGTGATTCCACAGTGGCAACTCAATAAGTCAGAAACTGAACTAAAAGTGTATTACGAAAAAATGCTGGCAGATGATCATCACCGAATTTTGATCGTAGGAGTCAATGGTGAAGATGTGGGCTACACAGAGATTTACGAGGGAAAACGGGATCGATTAGGTTTGTACTACGACGGTGATGAGCTGGATCTAGGTTGGCATTTGTTATTTGGTGAAAAGTCCGTTTTTGGTAAAGGCTATTTACGTCCTGTCATGCGTTTATTGAGCTTTTATATCTTTGAAAATGCCGCATCAGCCAAGATTGTGGGAGAACCTGATCATAGTGTGAAGCCTTATGCCGTCGTAGTTGAAGACATGTGCTATGAAGCGCAGCGCCTAATCCCAATGCCTGAAAAGACCGCCATGTTGTATTACTGCTTTAGAGAAACTTTTTATGCAAAATTCGGTCATTACTTAAACGACTCCAAGGCATTTCAGCATCAGCAACTAGCTAAGGCGGTGTCATGAGTTATCGCTGCACCCACATGCACATACTGGACATGCGCTTTTCAGCGCATGTTTCAGTGGAAGAGTTTGAACAATGGTTGACTCAAGTTGAGCGCTTTTTTCTGAAAAGTCAGCCCTTTGTTTTGGTTATGCAAACGGCTGAGGGAACGACATTTCCTGAAGAATATCGGCAAATACAGGCCGTTTGGTACAAGAAGTTTAAACATCTCTTTTTTCAATATTGTTTGGGTCTGGTGCGTATTGCGCAAGATCCAGATGACTTCAAACGTTTAAATACACCCGCACTGCATGCAGCGTGGCGTGTGCCTTATTACGTTTCATTAGAACAGTCTGATGCGCTGCAATGGGCAGTGCAGAGGTGGATATGCAACAACACTCAAGAAAATTAAATCATGCAATTTCACCATCTCAAATTTCAGTCCTGAGTTTGAGCGTCGTGATCATTTTGTACTTAGCACATGCATTGCCTTTGTATTTTTACAATGTGGCTTTGCCTGCTATTTTACGACATCAAGGGGTAGATTTACGTTGGATTGGCATGTTATCGCTGCTTTACATTCCATGGGCATTCAAGTTTTTTTGGGCGCCTTGGATCGATCAGCTCTATGTCAAAAAACTCGGTAAACGTAAAACATGGCTATTATTTACGCAAATCGCATTGGTACTGGGGGTATTGGTTTTAGCCTTTACGCAGTTTTCTTATGGACTGACTTTATTTGTCATTGTTGGTTTATGGATTTCAACGTTTGCGGCAACGCAAGATATTGCGATTGATGGTTATACCGTAGAGAAATTTACCGAAGGCAATTACCGTCTGGGGAGTATGGCACAAAGTATTGGGGTGGCCGTCGGTAGTATGCTCGGTGGCGCTGCGATTTTATGGATTTACCAATATTGGGGTTGGCAGTCAGCGCTCACAACTTTAGCGCTGCTGACATTTTTAACCATGTTTGCTGTGTTTTTTATTCAAGAAGAGCCAGAAACTCAAATTACCAAAGCCAAACCAAGCCTACGACAAGCGTTTAAACGACCTGAAATTCGTTGGGCTTTGCTGCTCATCGTTTGTTATCGCGTGGTGGAAGCACCCGCTATGGCGATGCTGAATCCCATGTTGATCGATCAAAAATGGTCACTGTCTCAGATCGGCGTGTTGATGTCTGTGGTCGGTGCCGGTATTGGTCTAATTGCAGCCGTTAGTGCAGCTGTAATGCTGAAAAAAATCAAAGCGACGCAATTGTTGGTCTGGGCAGGTTGGTTACGTACATTGCTATATGCCGTCATTGGGGCAGCCGTTGTATTGGGGTGGTTGAATCAATGGCATCTGCTTTTAGGTGTATTTGTCGTGCTGATGCTAGCCATTCGTTATATCGCCATGACATCACTCTATGCCTATTTCATGCAGACCAGTTCTAAAGAACAGGCGGGTACCGATTTCACCATATTAGTTTGCTTTGAATTGCTCGTTTACTTCATTGGCGGTGCATTTTCAGGCTTTCTCGCAAAATCATTAGGCTATGGACATTTTTACTTGGTATTGGCAATCGGCTCAGTAATCAGTGTCTTAGTTAGTCAACGTATTGTTTTAAAAACACAAAATTTAAAAACTCAAACTCTTCCGACTCAATCGGAACTCTAAGAAATGGAAAAGAATATGAAACGTTTAGCTCTACCGATGCAACTGACTTGTCTCAGCTTAGCAATTTGCACTCAGCTTTATGCGCAAGACGTCACGACAGACACTGCACAAAATACAGCAGTTGAAACGCAAACTGCAGAAGCTACTAAAATGGCACCGATTGTTGTGACGGCAACTCGTTCTGTGAAAAGCATTGCCGATATTGCGGGTACGGTGTACAGCATTCCTAAAGAAGAAATTGAAAAACAAGCCAATGCAGGTAAAAGCACAGCCGATATTGTCGGTTTATTGGTGCCATCACTGACTCCATCGAGTGGTACAACGTCTAACTATGGGATGACCATGCGTGGACGTGTGGTGCAATACATGATCGATGGTGTGCCGCAAACGGGATATCGTGATGGATCTCGACAACTGGCGAGTATTAGCCCGTCGATGATTGAACGAATTGAAGTGGTCTCAGGTGCAAGTAGTATTTATGGTTCAGGTGCGACAGGCGGTATTATCAATATCATCACCAAACGAGGTGGATCTGAGCCGCTGAGTTTTGAAACAAAAGTCGGTGTCACTTCTGGTAATAACTTTAAGTCCGATGCGTTAGCTTATGAAGCTGCTCAAACCATGAACTTTAATCAAGGCAATTTACGCGGAACTTTAGGTGCTAGCTATACCAAACGTGGTGAAATACAAGATAGCCATGGCAATCGTATTGGGCCTGAGATTGCGCAAACAGACCGTCAAGATACCGACACCTTAGATCTAAATGGTCGTGTCAGTTGGAAAATTGCCGATGGTCAAACGCTGAGTTTCGGTGCGCAATATTATAATGATGAGCAAGATAGTGATTATGGACCTGACTATGGTCCAAATTTAAATGCGCTGCGCTCACAGCCCGTGGGTGGCAAGCTGCCGTTGTCTTTAAATGCGGTAAAAGGCTTACAACTTGCCGAACAACCACAAACTGAACGTTATAGCGTCAACGCACAATATGAAAATCAAGATATTTTAGGCCACCGTCTAAATGCTGAAACCTATTATCGAAATGAAAAAGCACGGTGGTTCCCATCTGCACGTCAAATGGCACCTGAACTCTTCTTGGTGTATCAGTCAGAAACCGATATCGATGTTATAGGCGCGCGTGTTGCTCTACAAAAAGATCTTAACTTAAATGGTCGTGAACTGGGGCTAACCTATGGTGTGGACTATGAAAATGAAAAAGATCAACAAAATATCCAAATGTATGACAGTGCTACATTTATTCAAAGTAATGGTCTGAGTTATCAGCCGTTTAACTATTATGCCTTTGGCCCAGATGTTGAAACAGAAAAACTTGGCGTATTTGCCCAAGCGCAATATGAATTAACCGACCGTCTTGGCTTACAGGCCGGCATTCGCCATGAGCGGGTAGAGAGTGATGTCGATTCATCTGTGCCTTATATGGAAGCCATTACTGCAGATTTAACCCCAGGTTATGTGGCGAAAACGCTGAATGGCGGTAAAGTAAAACATGATGCAACGCTGTTTAATGTTGGCGCGGTGTATCACTTAACAGATGCACAGCAAGTGTTTGCTAATTTCTCACAAGGTTCAAACTTGCCCGATGTGCAACGTATGCTGCGTGATGTGCCTGCAAATTCTGTGATTAATAGCCAAACCATTGACCCGATTAAAGTCAATAACTATGAACTCGGTTGGCGTGTACAAAATGCCGGTGGTTTAAATGCAGGAGTGACGGCTTTTTATAATGACTCAGATAAAAGCCTGAAATTTGGTGCGCCGAATTACACCATTGATGTTATTGATACCGATGAACGTATCTATGGTGTCGAAGCCAATGCCAGTTATGAAGTTCAACCGAATTGGACAGTTGGGGGCACAGTTGCATATACCACGGGCCAATTTAAAAATACCCAAGGTGACTGGCAAGAGTTGGATGCTATTCGTGTAGCACCTTTAAAAGGTACAGCATTTTCAGAGTGGCAATTTGATAATGACATGAGCCTACGTGTTCAAGCTTTAGCGATTGGCGGTACTGACAAAGCCCAAAAAGACGCTGTGAAATATGGATCTGCTCCAGCAGCGGCAATTAAAGGCTTTGCAACGATGGACGTGATTGCCAATGCAAAAGTAGGACCGGTTAATGTGGGCTTTGGTGTATACAACGTGTGGAATACGGATTATAAGTCGGTATACAGCCAGTCGGTTGAAACTGTCTATGGCCCAATTTCTAGCCTAGCTGCTCAAGGTCGTACCTACGGTTTAAGTTATACGGTGAAATACTAATTTAAATCCTGAATCGGGTTTAAAGCACGGTATCGTGACTTACAAAATAGAGGTGGCTTAAGTCACCTCTATTGTTTATAACGTAGCCATTAAAAATGGATAACAAAAATAATGGATCGAAATAACAAACTGTTTATTGCTGCCAGTCTTGCCAATGGTGCAAGTTTCTCGATGATATTGCCGCTGTTGGCGCCATTGGTTCGTGAGTTAAAGCTTTCTGAAATACAAGGCGGAGCAATGGTTTCCGTCGGTGCGCTGCTGATGGCCATCGGTGCCATTTACATTTCAAAAAATCAATCCAAGTTTTCGATATATCAACTGTTGAGTATCGGTTTTGTGGGCATGGCTGTGACATGGGGGTTATTTACAGCCGTGTTGATGTATGGCCTTACTGTTCAGATAGGGATGTTGCTGCTATTTAGTTTATTAATGTTGTCACGCGCAGCGACTGGGGTATTTATGGCGATGCCACAGATTGCCTTGCAAACTTATGTGATGACCCGTTTTAGCAATGAGCAGCAGCGTTCACAAGCGATGTCAAAATTCGGTGCATTAAATAGTGCAGGCGTGATCATTGGGCCATTTCTAACAACTTTGCTGTTGGGCTTCGGTGGAATCATGACGCCGCTTTGGGCTGCAATCATTATTTTAGCGTTGATTTCTGTGGTCTTGGTACTCAGCTTTGATCGACATACCGAACAGCATAGCGTTGAAAAGCCAGTGACAGAAAAGCATGAGGCAGCATCTACGGATTTGAGCATTCAGCAATGTTATCCATGGTTAATGTTAGGTTTTAGTCTCTATCTTGCCATCGTGACTGTAAATTTAACGGCAGGGTTTTATATTCAAGACCGCTTTAATATGACTGCTGCAGAAGGTGCAGTGCATTTTGCAGAGTGTTCTCTCGTCGTAGGTATTGCTTTGGTGGTTATGCAAACGCTGATTTCTAAGTATTTAAATTGGTCTGTATATCGCTTACTGTGGGTTGGGCTGTTTAGCATGGCAGCAGCCTTGCTGATTTCGGTTTTCACCACTGAATTACAGATATTTCAAGCTACATATCTTTTATATGGTATATCGGTTGCATGTTTAATCCCTGCATTTACAACGGGTGCAGCGCAAACGGCGCCCAGTGCGTTACAGACTAAGGTGGCAAGTTGGTGTACAGCCACTCAGGCTTTGAGCTTTGTTGTCGGGCCACTGATTAGTACGGGTTTATATCAATGGCACAAAGAATTTCCGTATTATTTTTTATTTTTAGTGATGCTTGGTTTAATCGTATTCTTTTTATTTCAAATCAAAACTCAAACCGTGAAGCGAGTACCTGAGTGAAATATGCAGAGACTTGTAGACTTACTTCAATAGGTCGGTGTGAAGATAGGACTATCCTGACAATAGTGGGTTTTGATTACATGATGTTACTTGATCGGTGATTAATCTTACAAAATAGATGTTTAAAGCAAGCACTTTGATTAAAAAATAACCACAATTGTTTCATTAATTCTCAAAGTACTGAATCAATAGTTTTCTCCGTTATTCTTTTCACATAAAAAATAACGGAGGTTAAATGCTTAAATTTAATAATGATTTGGTTCTGGGCGCCATTTTTGATATGGATGGAACAATGTTTGATACTGAACGTTTACGGTTTCAAACATTGAAACAGGCATCTCTTGAATTGACCGGGGTTGAGTTTTCCGAATTATATCTGATGAATTGTTTGGGGCTAAGTGCACAAAGTGCGCATCGATTGGCCCAAGCCGAATATGATGAAAACATTCCATACGCAGATATTCGCAAACGCGCAGATGAATTAGAACTGGAGCATGTTCGTCAGTTTGGTGTACCGATCAAAAAAGGCTTGGTTCAAGTATTAGAACGCTTACGCAAGTCAGGACTGAGGATGGCCGTGGCAACATCGAGTCGCCGTGCAATCGCAGAAGAATATCTCATCAATGCCAATGTGTATAAGTTCTTTGATGTCTTAGTCTGTGGCGATGAAGTTGAAAATGGTAAGCCACATCCTGAAATATTCATGCGTGCTGCCGCAAAGCTGAATTTAAATCCTGCTGATTGTTTGATGTTTGAAGACTCGGAAAATGGTCTGACTTCGGCCTTTGAGGCTGGCGGTATTACCGTACTGTTTAAAGATATTAAATCGCCCAATCAAAACATGCTGTCCAAAGCCAAATATTATTATGAATGTATGTATGACTGTTTGACGGAACTTGACCCGTTCACTGCGCATTTAAAGATGCCGCATGTGCAAGAGGCTTTTCCACAAACCCTTAATCAGCTCACTGTTGGTATTCATGGTTTTGGGGCGATTGGTGGTGGTTATTTAGCACAAATTTTGTCGCATTGGGATGGTTATACTCGCCCGAAAAAAATCTATGCTTCGACACGTAACCCTTTATATCGCTCTGCGGTGAATGCATTTGGTACCTATTGTATTCGCTATGGTCAATTGTCTTATGACGAACGCATTGAAAACATGGCAGTCATTGATGCTGAAAATATTCAGCAGATGCAAGAGATGTACACAGAGTCAAGTTTGGTTGCCATCTGTTTGCCTGAAAAAGCGATTGCAGAAGAGGCCAAAACCATTGCACAAGGCCTGTATGCACGACATATTGCACATGATGAGAAAGCCATCGAACCTCTAACGATGCTGATCATTTTGAACAAAGTCGGAGCAAAACAATTATTAATGTCACATTTAAAACAGGCTTTAACTGAGCTTGCTGGAGCGGTTGTTGCAGAGAAAATCATGCAACAACACTATTTTTGCGATACCGTGGTCAACCGCATGGTATCTAAGTTAAGTGACCAAAACTTATATCGTCAGCTCCGTATAAAATATAATATCTTCAAACAATTTCAATTAGATGAAGTTGAAGTGGATGCTCAATTAGACTTAGAAGATGCGACGAAATTAAATCCTGATCAGGAACGTCAAGCCACTTTATATGTTGAGGATATGCGCCGAAATTTCCACCCAAGTCATATATTGCAAAGCATGGATTTAATTTTATTTAACGCAGAATCTGACATGCCGATCTATGTAGAAAATAACAGTCCTTTGTTAGAAAAAATGCGTCAAATGATTTTGGTCGATCATATTGAAGATATTCAATTAATTAAAAATCGCTTGTGGAATGGCGTACATGCCATGTTGGCTTGGCAATCTGCACTGTTCAATCATCAAACCATAGGTGTGGCACTTGCAGATCATCGTGTTGATCAATTTATGCATGAACTCATTGACGAGGTGCAGGCTGGTTTAGCACGATGCTTACCTAATCGTGCTTTTGATTTAACACGACTGGCAGAAAGCTTTATAAACTCTTGTGAACATGCGTATAAAGACCCATGTGCGCGTGTGGCACGAGATCCTTTACGTAAACTTGCAATTAATGAACGAGTGTTGGGCTCGTTGGCGACCAATGTGAAATATGGACTGGAGACAACGCACCTACAGCAAGGTATTGTCTATGGTTTGATGTATGCCGTGAGTGTAAATCAATGTTCGATGGATCAGGCTATCAACTTTATCCAGTTGCAATTTTCAGAACTGAAAAAGACAAATGAGCTTGAACAACTGGAACGTATTGAACAGATTGAGGCCAATGTAATGATACAGTTGCAGCATTTTTCTGATCAGTCCACAGAGCAGTTTACATCTTGGAAAAACCATGCTGTAACGCAAGATCAGAAAGATACTGCGAAATTTGCCTAAAATATAATGCTTATCTGTGCGCAATATATATTGAATCAAAATGCTGAGTATGACTCGGCATTTTTTTCTTACAAAGATGCTTTAGATGAATGAATTTCAGCTTTAAATGAATATTACTAAATCAAAATTGGGCAAAGTCTGTTTTGATTCATGCTTTAATAAAGCGGATTAAATTTAAAGTGATTTATCTGTGTTTTTAAAACCCTCAATGCAAGTCGTACCGACGCTCAATCAGGATTATCCCGATTGGCATCAAGGTCGTCAGCACTATGCTTTGTGGTATATAGAAATACAGGATCCTGAATTATTGGCGTATCTCTCAGCACTTCGAGCGCAGTTTTCAGATCTTTTATACACGCCAAATACGCGCCAATTTCATATTACCGTGTTTATTTGTGGCTTTATTGAAGAGTTAAAGAAAACCCAATTAATCGATCATTCTGAACAACGATGGAATGATAATTTCTCAGCAGATGAATTGGCACTGCACCAACAACAACTTCGACGGTTATCGCTATCTAATATTCGGTTACGTACAGGTCAGATCAATAGCTTTCAAAGCGCGCTATTTATTGAAATTGTGGATGTAGATCGTAAGTTAGACCATCTACGTCAAGCTTTGAATTTAACTTCGAATGAAATTGCACCAATCGAATATTGTCCGCATATCACATTAGGCTTGTATAAACAGGCATGGAATAGCGATGATATTTTTGAAAGAATCCAACAAATTGAACAGCACAGCTTTGATTTTGAAAGCGAGCAGCTGACTTTTGGTCATTATCAGGCTCAAGTATTACAAGGGGTGTTGAGTCCTTATTATCAACATCAGTTTAGACAAAATATAGAGATGGCACAGTCATGATTCATTTCATTTTGGGTGGGGCACGTTCAGGTAAGAGCCGACTTGCAGAACAAAAAGCCAAAGAAAGTGCTCAAGCCGTCATCTATGTGGCTACAGCACAAGCCTATGATGAGGAAATGCAGGAGCGAATTCAGCATCATCAAGCCGACCGCCCAGAGCATTGGAGGCTGATTGAAGAGCCTTTGTATTTAGCCGATCGCTTAGTTGAAATAGACCAAGCTCATCAAACCATTCTTATCGATTGTTTAACGCTGTGGATGAGTAATTTATTGATGCATGAACAAGCAGACTTTCAACAGCAACAATGCCAAAAATTACTTAAGGTGCTGCCAACATTAAAGTCAGACATTATTTTAGTCAGTAACGAAACTGGACTAGGCGTTGTTCCCATGGGACAAATCAGTCGAAAATTCGTCGATGAATCTGGGCGCTTACATCAACAAATTGGTCAAATTGCTGACCATGTGGTGTTTTGTGTTGCAGGTTTTCCAATGATCTTAAAAGGAGATAAAGCATGAACTGGTGGCAAGAACCCTGTCAAAATCCGAGTATCGAAGCTAAGCAACAGGCGGTAAATCACCAGTTACAGCTAACTAAACCTACGGGCTCGCTTTCAGAACTTGAAAATGTAGCGGTGCAACTTGCATCATTACAAAACACAGATCAGCCCAATATCGATTTTCCGTGGATTACAATCTTTGCTGGTGATCATGGTGTGATGGAAGAAAATATTTCAGCCTACCCACAAGCCGTCACACGCCAAATGCTACAAAACTTCACGACAGGTGGAGCATGTATTAGTGTCATTGCACGTGAGTATCAAGCCAAACTACAAGTGATTGACTGTGGCTCTGTAGGTGAAGCCTATGAATATGCAGGGGTTGAGCGCTACTGTATTGCAGCGGGTACAGCAAATTTTGCTAAAACTGTTGCGATGAGCGAATCACAATGTATTGAAGCGATGAATCTTGGCCGTAAAAGTGTTGAAGATGCTATCTCTGCAGGTGCGTCAATTTATGTCGCAGGGGAAATGGGCATTGGCAATACCTGTTCTGCTTCTGGTGTTGCATGTTTTTTATTTAATGAGCCGGCCGAAAAATTGACAGGTGTTGGTACAGGTATTCGTGCTGAACAATTGGCACATAAGAAACAAGTGATTGATCAGGCCTTGGCTTTACATCACGACTATGTCGGACAAGATGTCTTTAAAGCCCTATGTGCCGTAGGTGGTTTGGAAATTGCCGCGATGGTTGGAGCGTACATTCGCTGTGCGCAATTGGGTCTGGCAATGGTGGTGGATGGATTTATTAGTACGGTTTCTGCCTTGGTCGCTGTTCGTTTAAATCCTGCTGTACGTGAATGGATGCTTTTTGGTCATCAATCGGCTGAATATGGGCACCAACGTTTACTTCAAGCCCTTGAAGCTGAACCACTCTTAAAGTTGAATTTACGTTTAGGTGAAGGCAGCGGTGCCGGTGCGGCCTTGGGTTTAATTCGTTTGGCATGTCGTTTACATAACAACATGGCGACTTTTGCACAAGCTGCTGTGATTGGTGAAAAAGTTTAAATGGAACATTTCCGTTTAGATATATTGCGTCATGGTGAGACTGAACTAAGCCATACCTTACGTGGCTCTACAGATGATGCTTTGACGCAAAAAGGTTGGCAGCAGATGCAGCAGACCATAGATGATGTATTGAACGTCATACATACACACGGTTTAGCGAGCTGGGATGTCATCATCACTTCTGACTTACAGCGCTGCCGTTTATTTGCTTTAGATTTGTCTCAACAACTTAAATGTCCAATGTTTGAAAATGCGAAGTTTCAAGAAATGCATTTTGGCGACTGGGAAGCGGTATCAACCAAGCATATCTATGAAAACACCCCAGAGTTACTCGCACAGTTTTGGCAAAGTCCCAGCACATTTACGCCACCGAATGCAGAAACTCTTCAGCAATTTCAACATCGGATATTAAGCGGTCTAGATGAGTTAGTCTTGCAGGCTCAACAGCATCATTGGCACCGCGTTTTATTGGTTTCCCATGGTGGTGTGATTAAATTATTAAAATGTATGGCACAGCAAAGTCACTTAGATGATTTATTAAAAATGACTGCTGAATTGGGACAATTAAATTCATTCATTGTGCAAAATCGTGCAAATATTCGTCTTTTGGAGCAAAGTGAATGACACCTTTTTGGATTGCTCTACAGTTTCTCACGACTTTCCCGATTCAACTTAAAGCGATGCCATCGAAACAGCAAAATGGACAGTCTTTGTTGTTTTATCCAGCGGTGGGATTGTTGATCGGTTGCATTCTTGCCTTGCTTGCTTTTACATTGCATAGTCTGCCGATCGTCTTACTCAGCAGTATTTTGCTTGTAGTCTGGATTTGGCTCACAGGTGGATTACATCTAGATGGTTTAGCCGATACGGCAGATGCATGGGTCGGTGGCTTTGGTGATGCCGAGCGTACACTTAACATCATGAAAGACCCTGCATGTGGGCCGATCGGTGTTTTGAGCCTCGTCGTGATTTGCTTACTCAAATGGTCGGCACTTTATGTTTTGCTACAACAGCAAATGTATTTGGCATTAATTGTATTTCCAGTCTTGGGACGTTTAGCCCCTTTATTTTTGTTTTTAACAACTCAGTATGTTCGCGAAAAAGGCTTAGGCTCATCGATAGCAGAAACTATTCCACGAAAGTCGGCATACCTAGTCTTTATACTCTGCCTAAGTGCATGTTTGTATTTTAGCTGGACTGGAGTGGTCAGTATTCTTACATTTATTTGTACTTTATTGTATTTACGATGGAAATTTATTCAGCGTATAGGTGGTGTGACAGGAGATACAATTGGTGCCGCGATTGAAATCACAGAAGTGTCGAGTCTTTTAGCGTTTGTCATAGCAATACATTATTTAGCTGTATAGTTTTACAGATGAAACAGTTTAAATCATCATTTAAAAAGCCCAGAGACTGCACTGGGCTTTTTATTTATCCCAATAGATAAATGACTAAATGAATAAGCGATGGCCCAAGTAATACCATAAATACTCCAGCAAGTACCATGCTCAAGCAGGCTGCAACACCTTCTTCTTTATGACGTGATAATGCTTTACTTGTACCAAATCCATGTGCAGCATTGCCAAGAGCCGCACCTTGTGCAAAGCGTGAATGCAATTTAAGCCCAGCCAAAACTAGGTCAGCCATAGCCACGCCGGCAATCCCAGTAATCATGGTAAATAGAATCACCAATTCTACTGAACCTCCAATATTCGAGGTAAGTTCCATGGCAAAGGGCGTAGAAATGGAACGTGCCATTAAGCTATAAGACGTTTCTTGGTCAAACTGAAACAACTGTGCCAAATAAAAAGCACTAATAATCCCAGCTAACATGCCAATCACGATGCCTAAACTAATGCTCAGCGCATGCTGACGGATAATTTGCCGATATTCATAGATGGGAATAGCAAAGGCCACAGTGGCAGGGCCGAGCATCCATACAATCCATTGGCTTTCTTGCATATAGGTGTCATATGAAATATGAAAGCAAAGCATGAGTATAATCAGCACAAACGGGACGAATAGTGCAGGGGAAAGAACCATATACGGTAACTTACGATGTAGCTTTTTCGCCAAAATATAACCGACAAGGGTCAGGACGAAAAACAATACAGAGATGCTGTTCAACCCAAAATCGTTCATAAGGTTTTTCCTGCTGT
The DNA here is from genome assembly GCF_057480965.1 of Acinetobacter sp. P37. Classification (NCBI taxonomy): domain Bacteria; kingdom Pseudomonadati; phylum Pseudomonadota; class Gammaproteobacteria; order Moraxellales; family Moraxellaceae; genus Acinetobacter; species Acinetobacter sp. P37. Next base: position 52,200 of record NZ_JBLIYY010000005.1, read on the forward strand.
GTTGACATCATGATCTGTCGCAGTTTGGTGTTTCGCTTTAATTTTTGCCTCGAGTTTAAAGCCCCAATAAACCGTAAATGCTGTAAACACCATGACACAGACAGTACCCAGTACCACGGCTAAAATTAACTGCCAGCCAGAGCTGAGTAATAAATCTTGATATTTAATTAATCCAACTACACAGGGGATAAAGAATAGAACCAGTTCAGCCAAAATAAAATCTGAGCCTTGTTTGACCCACTGCATTTTAAATAAACCACTCAACAATGCAGCTAATAGCAGCAATAAACCAATCACGCCAGCAGAGATCGGCAAGTTAAACCATGATTGAATGCAAGAGCCGATCCACCAGATCAATATCAATAAACTTAGCTGGGCTAAGGTCTTGAGAAACTGTGTAAATTTGGAAGTAGATTGTGGAAGCGTATCCATGAGACGACAGCAGAATAGGAGATGACGCTATTTTAAAAGTGCATACCCTGTATAATTATGAATAATTAATTATTAATTATGCTTGAATGGAATAATAATGGACATTAAAAGCCTAAAAGTCTTTGTGACCATCGTACAAAAACAGAGTTTTAGTCATGCAGCAGAAGCGCTTTTTGTCACTCAGCCGACCATTAGTAAATTAATTCGTCAGTTAGAAGATGAGATCGGCGTGCCTTTATTTCATAAAGGTGAAGCAGGGCGTAAAAGGGAAGCGCAGCTCACCTATATGGGAGAGCAGATTTATCAGCATGCTTTAGTGATATTGAATGAACAACAACGGATGCTTGATACAGTCACCCAAGTTCGTGCCTTAAAACAAGGTAAATTGACTCTAGGTTTACCGCCATTGGCATCGGTGATGTTTAGTCAGTTAATCGCGCTGTTTCATAAAAAATACCCGAATATTGAATTGAGCTTTTTTGAGGTAGGGGCAACAGGTATTGAAAATGCCATTTTAAAAAAACAGGTCGATGTCGGGATCATTTTGGGTCACTTGAAACCGGTGTTAAGTGGTATTCCAGTGATGGAGTCACCATTATGTTTATTATCTAAAAAAAACTCACAGTGGCGTAAGCGAAAAACCGTTTCGTTGATTGAATTAAAAGAAGAATCTTTTTTATTGTATGACGATACCTTCACACTCAATGACATCATTATACAGGCGGCAAATTACGTCGGATTTGAGCCAAATGTGGTGTGTAAAAGTAGCCAGTGGGACTTTATCGCCAAAATGGTAGATTCAAATGTCGGGATTGCACTACTGCCTAAAATTTATTGTGAACAACTTGATGCGGCAAAATACCATATGGCTGAATTAGAAAATCCAAACCTAGACTGGAAACTCAGTATGGCCTGGAATACCACTGTTGCCATGAGTCCCGCAACGCGTGCATGGCTAGAAATAATTGAGGACAATAAAGACAAAATACATTTTTAGTTCATTTACAGATCAAGCAGATAAAATGAATACGTTGAAACAATGGTGGATTTATGATTTGTACATCAAAGATTATTGAAAAGGATTTTGCAAAATCAACAGGCATGAATTAAATTGGGTGTTGGTCGTTATTTTTGATGGTTCATAAAATGAAATGGGATGATATTGGTCAACAACCGTGTTCAATCGCTCGTGCACTTTCAGTGCTAGGGGATCGTTGGACCATGTTGATTATCCGTAATGCATTTATGGGCATTCGACGTTTTGATGACTTTCAACAAAATCTCGGTGTGACGCGTCATGTGTTATCTGACCGATTAAAGCGTTTGGTTGAAGAAGGTATTTTAACCAAAGTTGCTTATGTCGAGCGTCAGGAACGTTTTGAATATCGACTGACTCAAAAAGGCTTAGACTTGTATCCAATCCTTTTAGCTATGACCCATTGGGCCGATCAATATATGGATCAGGGCTTAGGATCACCTGTTGAATATGTCCATCAGGCATGTGGGCAAAAATTTAAACCGGTTTTAGTGTGCTCATGTTGTGCTGAACCGATCCAAGCCAAACAGGTCAAACCGATATTTACCCAAGCCTATTACATCGCTCTAAATCAATTAAAACCTGCCTAAGCTGTTTTATGGCTTTCTTCAAGATGCTGATTTGCATCTATTTAGTCAAATTAGCCTAAGCGGTATTTGGGTTGCTTTAAAATCACAAACAATTTGCAGGTTTAGGGATGCCCGCTAAACGACTTAAATGTCGAGCGACCAAACCGGTGTTAAATTTGTTTTGTAACACCGCATTATTAATATCAGCGCTCACCGTTTTCATTAAAAATTTAATGAGTGGGCGAGTTGCCGGCGAGTGACCAAACTGTTGATAAAACTGTCGCACAGCTTGTAAAACTTCAAAATGCCATGGGCTTAACTCAAGATCTAAACTTTTAGCCAATTCTTGGGCAACAGTTTCATTCCAAATAGTGTAATCCACCAAATGGCCATCTTGGTCTAATTCAAGATTCATATTCATTCCAAAAGAGAAGATAGTAGTAATGGATCGCTTTTACTCAAATTATTTGAGTGAAATACATCTTTTAAATCTCAGGCATAGATCAGCAAAAGCGGCATAGTCGATTACTTTCATATGACTATAATTCATACTTTTACTTAAAATCTCAGCATCATTTTCGAGTACATAACATGTGCCAAATTGCTGAATTTGTTCATCTGCAATATGTAAGACTGCTTCACCCATTAGTATGATTGAATCTTCAGGGTTGATTAAACTGGCTAACTGCTGGATGTGCTGTAGGGTATTGGCATAGCTGGCTTGGACTAAATACAGCGTAGAATTTGACATCATCATTCCTCTTTTACCAATACAACACATGATCAAATTGTTGAATTAATTCAGTATTGAATTGAACAAACTCAAGCTCTTGCTCACTGTTGATCACAAATGGATGCTGTGAATTTTTTTGTTCAATATAAATCGGGGTGAGATCATAAAACTCAAAGCTATCAACCATGTTGGATGCGAGTTTAAATGCATGCTTGAGTTGACTAAACTCTTGTTCGGCTTGAAGTAAGCTTAGCGCAGCATCTTTGAGCAACACTTTTACGTTACAACCGAAGGTTGCAAGCACCATGGTCGCAGAAAGACTTTCATGTACTTGTAAGCTTGCAAGATTTGCATGGGTTAAAACAACCAGTACAGATTTCACGTAATTTTCCTTTTCAATGCTACAAATGCGCGGCAATAAAATTTTTAGAATTGCAATAAACGGTCAGCAGCTTGTACGGCATCGGCAAGTTCGCCTAGGCCCACAAGTTCAAATTGCTCAGCTAGATTATGTTGCTGAATATTGTGACGGTGTGCATTTTCCTGATCTGTGATCCCACGTGCGAGAGCTGCACTTACGCAAACAGGTAAACGAATGCCGAGTTTTTGCCATTCACTACTGAGTTTGCGCTGATCATCTGGCACCCATTGCAGAGCATTTGCCACATTTACACCATCTTGATAGAAAAAAACCCGAAAGTTTTCGCCTTTCTGCTTCAGCGCTTGGGCAAGACCCAAAGCATGCCAAGCCAATATCGAAGTGGGTGAGGAGGTAATTAGTAATAGAGTACTCATCGAAATTCACTAAATGAATAAACGGTCTAGATCGACAGTTTGTTCTGAGTTCAGAAGAAAAAGCTAGTATACAATGATTTACTCAATGATCTGAATATTTGCAAAGTTTTGCTTATTTAGGCAGCACTGCCATTGCAAATTTTTCTTCAAATAGAACGATTGGTATAACATTGGGTTTAATTTGGATTCAGCCCCAAGCCGTCAGTTTTTCATAAATAAACTGTGCAGTTACATACTGAATAATCTTTATATGAATAAAATGCAATTTTTGATTTTGCTGAGTGCTATGATCTTTTCATTTTTTAAACCATCTCATGAATATAGAGAAATTTAATTTAAGTTTATTTAATTCAATCAATGCTTCGGACAATGCTTTAGATTTCACCATTTCTTTCGCCATATTTATAGCCAATGATCTATTTTATATCGTGATTCTCTTGATGTTTTTGGCTTGGTTTAAAGGCAATTTTGACACCAAAAAACAAATTGTTAAAGCCACTGTTTTTACAATTGTCGCATTTCTAATCAGCCAAGTGATTTCAAGTTTCTTTTACTATCCAAGGCCTTTTGTCTTGGACGTTGGACGCACGATTATAGAACATTCACCGAATGGATCCTTCCCGAGTGATCACATGCTGTTTTTTAGCACGATTGCATTTTCTTATATTTTTTCAAAGCAAAAAGCTGTCGGCTATGTATTTCTAGCTTTCGCTTTTCTTGTGGCGTGGTCGAGAGTCTATTTAGGTGTGCATTATCCAATGGATATGGCGGGAGCGCTGATCATTGCGGTTTTGCTGAATTTTGTTGGACTGTCTTTATGGCGAAAATATGGGTCTTATTTGGTGAGCATGATCTTAAAAGTTTACGAGTTCCTATTCTCAGCCATGATTAAAAAAGGCTATATCCGCTAAATTAAGTTTGCTAGATATTTGCGATTACAAACTTTTGCTGCTGCTATAGTTACATTGCCAACATCCTGCCAGATGAATATTTCTGATGATTCATCTGGCGTTCACATCCAGATTCTATACCTCAAAAAATAGTCAGACTGCTCAATTCCATTTGCTCATTCCAGCAGGTGTTTTCTAGTTCGACTGTCCTACATCAAATATTTAGTAGTGCGAATTTTTTTAAATATCTTCTTCTAAAAGCGTTCACTCAAATACCACGTAATCTTGAGATTTCTTCAAAATTGATTGGCTAGCGAGGTCATTTGTCGTAAATCAAATACAGTTAATATCCATAACTGCAACACAGTCAAAATTCTAAAGCAGTAAGATAAAACTAGAATGCTCTTGCAGATTGTTCGGCTCATGAAAAATGCTGAGGCGAAGTTTCAAAATTTAGATCTGTAGAAAAGTTGGTGGCGACACCAAGATGATGCCAAAGAGTTGTAAAAGCTTGATAACTATAAGGAGTATCTAAACAATGATTTTAGTGACTGGTGGTTTAGGCTTTATAGGCTCACATATAGCCTTGAGTTTAATGGCTCAAGGTCAAGAAGTCATTATTGTGGATAATTTATCCAATGCAAATTTACAAACACTTGAACGACTAGAATTTATTTCAGGTATGTATGTGCCTTTTGTCAAACTCGATATTCGCAATACTCCCGCACTCAATAAAGTATTTGAACAATATACCGTCGATGCTGTCATTCATACGGCAGGCTTTAAGTCATTGGAAGAATCCGTCCTTAAACCACTTGAATATTATAATGATAATGTCAGTTGTATCATGAGTTTGCTGCGTGCTATGCAGCGAACAGGTGTACGAACACTGATCCATTTATCAAGTTTAGCGGTATATGGTCAGTCGTCGGCAGAATTAACAGAAGACACAGAAATCAATTTTACCTATCCAAATCCCTATGTGAAATCTCAACAAATGGTGGAAGAAATTATACGGGATACGGCACGTACTGATAATGAGTGGAAAATTGCGATTTTGCGTTTAGGAAACGTCGCAGGTGCATTCGAACATGCAGTTTTAGGTGAGTTTGTTGCGCCATTGCCAAAAAATATCGTGCCGCTTGCGATGCAAGTCGGAGCTTTACAACGAGACTTTATCGAACTTCGCAAACAAGCCAAAACTGAAGATGGTACTGTGGAACGGAGTTTCTTGCATGTACTCGACTGTTGTAAGGCGGTGTGGCAATGTTTGCAATGGTTGTCGCAGCAACAGTTTGCCTGTGAGGCCTTTAATATTTCAGGTGAGTTGGTTTCGATACAGCAACTATTAGATACGCTTTCAGAAGTGACACAGGCCGAGATTAAGACGGTCGAGTCTAGTTTTTATCCAAGCCATGAATATGACCAGCTTGGGGCAAGTACACAGAAAGCGAAAAGTACTTTTGATTGGCAGCCTGAACAAGATTTAAAGAAAATGCTAGAAGATGAATGGCGTTTCTATCAACAAACATTAAGAGGTAATTAATTCGTCTTGTATTGGGTGAATTTAATCATCGTGCATGATTTTCTTTATAAAATCACGATAAAGATTATCAAATAAACCACTTACAATTGATAATGGTTATTATTTACTAATCTAGGCAAGTTACCTAAACTGTATTTATCAGCAGAGTTTAATTCTGCATAGACGTTCAAGTTTTATAGATAAGGATATGAGGTCATTTATGCAAACACGTATTGAACATGACACAATGGGCGATGTTGAAGTACCTAGCGATGCGATGTGGGGTGCACAAACACAGCGTAGTTTGCAAAACTTTAAAATTGGTGGTGAACGTTTACCACGTCCAATGATTCGTGCAATGGGTCTCGTGAAAAAATCAGCAGCGATTACTAACGCAGCATTGGGTCAAATCCCTCAGGAACTTTCTGGTTATATCGTCAATGCAGCCGAAGAAGTAATCTCAGGTCAATGGGATGCACAATTCCCACTGGTAGTTTGGCAAACTGGTTCTGGTACGCAAAGTAACATGAACTGTAATGAGGTAATTGCCAATATTGCCAATCAAAAACTGGGTAATCCGTTGGGCTCACAAAAACCTGTCCATCCCAATGATCATGTCAATCGTGCTCAATCGACCAACGATTCATTCCCAACTGCAATTCATGTGGCTGCAAGCCTACAAATCAATGAGCTTTTAATTCCTGCTGTAACGAAACTTCGTAATACCTTAGAAGCGAAATCTAAAGAATTTAAAGATATTGTTAAAATTGGCCGTACACATTTACAGGATGCAACGCCTTTAACATTAGGCCAAGAGTTTAGTGGCTATGTTTCACAGCTCGATCATGGTTTGAAGCGTTTAAATCAAGCTTTAGAAGGGCTGTATGAATTACCACTAGGCGGAACAGCGGTGGGTACAGGTCTCAACGCACATCCTGAATATGCTGTAAAAGCAGCAGCAGAACTTGCGAAGCAAACGGGTTTGCCATTTGTAACTGCACCCAATAAATTTGAAGCACTTGCAGGACGTGATGCTGCTGTATTTGCATCGGGGGCGTTAAAAACACTTGCTGTAAGTTTAAATAAAATCGCCAATGACGTGCGCTGGTTAGCCAGTGGCCCACGCTGTGGTTTTGGTGAGCTACGCATTCCAGAAAATGAACCAGGTTCAAGCATCATGCCAGGTAAGGTTAATCCAACTCAAAGTGAAGCTATGACGATGGTGGTTGCTCAAGTACTTGGAAATGACACAACCATTAATGTTGCTGGGGCATCGGGTAACTTTGAATTAAACGTGTTTATGCCGGTTATTGCCTTTAACTTATTGCAATCTATTCAACTCCTCGGTGATGCATGTAATAGCTTTAATGACCACTGTGCAGTAGGCATTGAGCCAAACCGTGAAAAAATCGATCATTTCTTACATGATTCATTAATGTTAGTTACGGCGCTCAACCCAGTAATTGGTTATGAAAACGCTGCAAAAGTTGCTAAAACTGCATATAAAGAAGGCAAAACTCTAAAACAAGTTGCGGTAGAACTCGGTTTAGTCACTGCAGAGCAATTTGATGAAGTGGTTCGTCCTGAGCAAATGGTTTCACCAAATACCAAATAAATTTTTTGAGATCATTCATCTAGAGTGTTTGAAAATAAAAAGAGGGGCTGATTCATATTCAGCCTCTCTTTTTATTGGATAACTTTTTAATTCTTTTTATCGCTGAATACTGGCTAACACATATTTTTTTGAATCATAGTCATCTTGAAATATATGTATATAAACAGGACTGTTTATTAAAAATAGGGCAACGAACAAAATGCAGCAAGGCCGGAGTATGAAGCAAGTAATTCATAGGATTGGGCTTTGAATTCATTGGCACACTTGTTAAAATGCCTTTCTTTTTCTGTTTTCGTTGCTATTTGACATTTGTTTGAATAAATATTTGCAAGACAGTGTTTTATTTAAGGATTTCCCCCAATGCTCACCATCTATTTGACAGATGTCCAAAAGAACGTTCAATTTAAAGACTATCCGGGCGAGCATCCTGTTAAATTTGTTTTGAATTTTAAAAAGATTTTCCCAAGTGTTATGGAGCTTTTGCTACCAGTTTTGCCTGAGAATGAAAATCTAGAAGAAATGAGCTGGGAATCTACTACTACTGATTTTGAAAAATTCAAATTACTACTCAGTGGTTGGGGCGTAATCGAACTGCGTTTGAATGCTATTGCGCAATATAAAGACCGTGCTTATGCAGATAACTTGGTAAAAAAAGCACAGCAAAAGCGCAAAGAATATAAAAAAGCACAGTCAAAATTACAAACTGTTGAACTGGATTATCTATTCATGCACGAAGTTCATGGTTTGATTGATGCAGAGTTGGTTGAGCTAGGTGAAAAATTCTATCTACCGACTTTACGTGAGCTTTGGAAAAACAAAGTGTCAGCGAATGTGCTAGAAGCAAAATTCTAAACTTCATAAGGTTTTAGTCGAAAAATCCTCCGCTTAGGAGGATTTTTTATATGTACAGCAGAACTTCAGATTTACTTCGACAAGTGACTGTTTCATAGTGACCCATCAAGTAACTGAAGCATTCCAACATTTGGAAAGTCGCGATACTTATCATTCCAAATGTTTCTGACTCATCTGCACATTATATTCTAAAGGATCATTTTATATGTCAAATCAGTTTATTGACCTGATAAGCAAACGTCGCACTATTTATGCTATTGGGGACAATGTAAGCCTAAGCACAGAATATTTAACTGATTTGATCCAAACAGCGATTAAACAAAGCCCATCTTCATTTAACTCACAATCTTCTCGTGCTGTTATTTTATTTAATGGTGAAAGCGAAAAATTTTGGGGCTTAGTCGCTGACAAATTAAAATCTTATGCAAAAGATGAAGCAAGTGCTGCGAAGACGACAGCTAAAATGGCAAGTTTTGCAGCAGGTTTAGGTACAGTTCTGTTCTTTGAAGATTTGGATGTGGTCAGTGGCCTACAAGCACAGTTTCCTTCTTATGCAGAAAACTTTCCGATTTGGGCCGAACATTCAACTGCCATTGCCCAATTTGCGACTTGGACCGCATTGCACACCGAAGGTTTAGGCGCATCATTACAGCATTACAACCCAATTGTGGATGAACAAGCGCATGCTAAATGGGACATTCCTGCGCATTGGAAACTTCGTGCTCAATTGGTTTTTGGTTCAGTGGAAGGTGAAGCGAAAGAAAAAGGCTATATGGAAGATGCCGCTCGTTTTAAAGTCTTCCAATAATTGCAGTGTATAACACTCAATTTTGATAAAAAAGGAACGAAAACTAAGTTCCTTTTTTATTGCAATTTTATTGAAATAGATAGGGTTGGACAAGATTTTCATCCGTGAAAATCTTGTCCAGATTAGCCCATTGAGGACTGAGCTAAACGGGTGACTAGAACCAACTTTCTTGCATGTTGAGGCAAGTATCATCAAGTTCTAGCAATAACTTGGCTTGGTGCTCTATTTCAGGTAATTCCCAGCGGATAAAATATTGCGCGGCTTGTAATTTACCGGCTAAGAATTGTTGATCTTCAGCTAAATCTGAATGTTCAAATTTCACTAGGGCTTGATTAGCCATTTCAAGCCATAGCCATGAAATGATGACTTTGCCCATCATGTCTAGATACAACGCAGAATTTCCCAGTGCCTGATCGACACGACCTTGGGCGAGGACTTGTCCCAAACTTTGTGTGGTTTTCTTCACCGTGTTTAAATGCGCTGAAAAAATCGCTGCAAGCGCTTCCGTTTTTGGATGTTGAGCTTGATCAATCGTATTTTGCATACGTTGTAATAACAGCATCAAACCTTTGCTGTTGTGCTGCCAAAGCTTACGACCCAACAAATCCAAAGATTGAATCCCAAATGTGCCTTCATGGATCGGATTTAAGCGGTTGTCGCGATAGCATTGTTCAAGCGGATATTCACGGGTATAGCCAGCGCCACCTAAAACTTGGATGGCTAAATCATTGGCTTTTAGTCCATAGGCAGAAGGGAATGATTTGACGACAGGGATAATCAAATCTAATAACAGTGCACTGTCATCATTGTTAGCGGCTTGATGTTCATCAATTAATCGTGCAGCAAATAGGCATAATGCGAGTGCGCCTTCCACATAGGATTTTTGTGCCAAAAGCATCCGTTTAACATCTGTATGTTGAATGATATTGACAGGTTTCGCAGCAGGATTTTTATCTGATACTATGCGACCTTGTGGGCGGTTTTTGGCATATTCGAGTGACTCTAAATAGCCACGGTACCCAATCATGGCTGCACCTAAGCCGACACCCACTCGTGCTTCATTCATCATCTTAAACATATATTTAAGACCAGCACCTGCTTCACCAATCAGATAGCCAGTACATTGATCTTTTTCACCAAAGCTCAGTACTGTCGATGTTGTACCTCGGTAGCCCATTTTATGTAATAAGCCAGCCAGTTGAACGTCATTGGCGCCTGCAAATGAACCATCGCTCAGGGTTTTAAACTTCGGAACAATAAATAGAGATATACCTTTTACGCCCTGAGGTGCATCTTGGATGCGAGCAAGGACCAAATGCACGATATTTTCAGTGATGTCTTGATCACCCCCTGAAATAAACATCTTTTGGCCTTTGATGAGGTAGGTACCATCAGCTTGCGGTATGGCTTTTGTGGTCAAATCACCTAAAGATGAACCCACATCAGGTTCAGTCATGGCCATCGTTCCAGCAAAGCGACCACTGAACATATGCGGTACAAACCTATCTTTTTGTTCAGTCGTACCGAAAGCCTGAATCACATTTGCAGCCGCAGCGGTTAGAAATGAATAAGCCACTGACGATGGATTTGCCGACATGAAATAGGCATTAGCAGCCATGTTGATCAAAGTCGGAAGTTGCATACCGCCTACATCATAATCATGCTGCGCACAAAGCAAGCCGGCATCTGCAAATTGTTTCCACGCCGTTTTGACTTCTGCAATGGTTTTAACCTGTTGACCATCAAAGGTTGGTTCGTTTTGATCGGCTGTTGCGTTATGGGGTGCAAAAAAGTCTTGAGCAATACCTTGTGCAATTTCTAGGATGCTTTTGAAGGTTTCAGCATCATGTTCGGCAAAACGTAGGTAATGCGTTAAGTCTTGCGCTTTAAACACGTCAAATAGCAAAAAATTTAAATCTTTGTCATTGATTAACTGCGCCATTGATCAATCTCTAATCGGGTTGAATTTTATGCATCAAGACTAGCAGTTGATTTTTAGATATAGAATTGTCAATAATGACACTTAATAAGTCAAAAATGACATTTTGATAATTTGAAATTTAAATGAAGAAAATCATAATTTTAGCATTTGATGGTGCTTTGGCTTCTGCGATTACAGGGGTTGTTGATCTATTTGCAATGGCGGGGGTCAGTTGGAACCGGATTCAAAAACAAAATGTGCAGCGGCTATTTCAGGTTAAAATTGCCTCACAACATGGTCAAGCTGTGCAATGTATCAATGGCATCAAGCTTTATGCAGATTTAGCTTTTTCTGAAATAACAGATGCAGATATCATCATTGTCCCAACGATAGGCGCGCCGATCTTAGATGTTTTAGCACAAAATGCAGCACTGATCGAGTTATTAAAAACTCGTCAATTACAAAGCGGACTGATCGCAGGAAATTGTACGGGTAATTTTTTTCTGGCAGAAGCAGGGCTTTTAGATGGTAAGCAGGCAACGACGCATTGGGGCTTTCAGCAAATGTTTCGTGAACGCTATCCTTTGGTGAAACTGAATGCAGATCAGCTCATTAGCCATGACCAAAATATTTACTGTGCAGGCGGGGGCTTAGCATGGTTTGATTTGGGACTACACCTAATAGAACGTTTTTATGGTTTTGAAACGGCAATCCATACTGCAAAATCATTTGTATTGGATTATCGTCGTGACAGTCAGTTGTCCTATTCATTATTGAAAATATCTAAACCGCATCAGGATGGTTTGGTGCAAAAAGTTCAAGATTGGTTAGAACAGCATTATCATGAAAATATTGTCTTAGATGATCTTGCGGCGCAGTTTAATGTGACAACGAGGACATTGATTCGTCATTTTAAAGGCGCTTTGGATATTCCACCGAATCAATACTTACAATCGATACGGATTGAAGCTGCACGAAAGCGTTTAGAAGAATCGGGACATGCTTTAGATCTGATTATGCGAGATGTTGGCTATAGTGACCCAAGCTCATTTCGACGGTTATTTCAGAAAAAAACTGGGTTGAGCCCCTTAGAATATCGTCGACGTTTCAGCCGACGATTTGATGTTTAAATACAGTTTAAGCGGTTCGAACGGCATAACGACCATGTAAAATGTAGTAGGCACCCATACATGCAAAGGCAGCAAATGCGCTATACAAATACAATTGCGAGTAGCCAATATGGTCGAGCAATTTACCGATAAAGTATGGTCCAAAGCCTAAGCCAGCATCCAAAAAGATAAAGAAAGTCGAAGTGGCAAAGCCCATACGTTCAAGCGGCGCACTTTTCACGGCAACTGTTTGGCAGACCGACTGAATATTTCCATAACCGAGTCCAAGTAGGCCTGCACAAAGTAAAAGCATCCATGAACTCTGAGTGATGCTGAGTAATACCAATGCCACGCCCATAATCACAAAAGCAGGGTAGATCACTACATTTTCACCTTTACGGTCCATTAACGGGCCTGTAAATGGGCGAGAAATTAAAATCGCAATGGCATACATCAAAAAGAAAAACGAGGCTGTTTCAACCAAATCGATTTCTTTGGCATAGAAGTTAATGAAAGATAAAACACCTGAATAGCAGATTGAAGCGAAAAGCATGATGAATGATATAGGTAATGCTTTAGGCTCTACAAATTGAGCAATCCAACTTAGTTTTTTGACGGCTTCAACAGTATCGAGGGGTTTATTGATTTTGGGTAAATCGGGCACTTGAATCAGCAAGGCAACCAATAGGCAGCTCAATGCGATAATCGTAGAAACGATAAAAATCGCGTGATAACCAATGTGTAACATCATCCAAATTGCAAGAAATGGCCCAATAGCCGTACCTAACGTACTACTCATGCTGTAGTAGCCAATGCCTTCACCGCGACGTGTCGCTGGTAAGATTTGGGCAATTAAGGTACCCAGCACTGTTGATGCCATACCCATCATAAAGCCATGCATAAAGCGTATGAAGAGCAACATGCCGACGCCAGACTGAATGAAGTAAAAACCAGAAAAGACTAAAAAGCCAATTAAACCAACGATCAGTGTCGTTTTACGTCCAAAGCGTTCTAGGAACTTGCCTACCAATAAACGCCCGACCAATGTGCCGACAATGAACAATCCTGAAACTAAACCTGCTTGGGCTGTAGTCGCACCCAATTCAGCCACCGCATAGCCCACGATCACCACAACCAAGAGATAAAAGGTTAAAACCAATTGGAAGTTAATGGTGCTAACTAAAATAAAATTTCGAGTCCAAAGTGGTGCGTTATCTTGCATGATCATCACCTACAGTGTTTTGTTCAAGTTCTTGCATGACACGGTGTAAAATTTGAATGGAATGTTGGATATCTTGGCTTGCTAATGGCGCGATCAGGCGCTGCTCAAAGGCATTTATGTCTTTTGCACATTGCTGAAATAACTCACGTCCAGTCTCGCTGAGCATCATTTTCTTTTGACGTTTATCGTCAGTTTGTACATGACTCAAAATATCCATCTGCGCAAGAATTTTGACACGCTTAGTGATGGATGGCTTGGATACGTTTAAATATTCAGCCATTTCAATAGATGTACAAGCGGTTTTTTCACGGATGACAAACATGACTTGCCAAAGCGAATAGTTCAATTGATAGGGCAATAAAATCGTGTTGATTTCATCACTCATCAAACGCGCACAGCGCAGAAGTGAAGAGCGGAAACCTAATGAGGTATTCATGATAGTTAACTAGGGTAACTAAATTATTGGCAACTTTACGCCTAATTTATTTTCAATTCAAGTGAACAACTCAAAGCATAAAAAACAGGTATAAAAAAACCTGTGCGCACACAGGTTTTCTTGCATAACATTTCATTTAAAGCTTATCGTTCAATGCATATCGTTGAATTGATACCTTAAACAATACGTGTTTATTCTACAGAAGCTTCTGCAGCTGCAATTGCTGCATCTTCCGCTGCGCTGTCTGAGTTTTCTGAAATTTCTACACTTTCACCATCTGCATAAGCAAGTTCTTCACCTTCTGATTCAGCTTGCTCTAAATAAGCCGCAATTTGTTCATCCGTTAATTCAGGTTCACCTTCAGACATCATCGCTTGTTCTTGTAATTGCGCTTGTTCTAAATTGTTCATCATACTTTGCATATTGAACATCAATGGGATCATGACCAATAAATAAACAATCATCAGGATTAGATACAATGACCCAATAACTTTCTCTGTTTGTTCCGTTGGACGTTTTATGCCATATTTATTTTTACCTTCGGTGCCTTTTGCAGCCATCACATAAATGCTAAAGATGGTACCGACCAGTGGAATGAGAAAAATTAAACAGAGCCAACCGCTTTTATTTAGATCATGTAAACGACGAATCGTAATGCGGATCATTGCGACAAACATTGCAACGATGGAAACGACAATGAGAGCGATCGCACTGAGTCCTAAAAATGAATTAAAAAGTGCTTCAATACTACGTTCTGCTGAATTGAAAAATGCAAAAAGACCCAGCGCGACGCTGATGCCCAATAGGCAGGTATAAATCATACTAATGATAAATAACCACGCTAAATAAGACAGGCGGCCAAAACGTCCCTCAGGAGACAGGGGATGATCGGCTTTTTGAATTTGAGGCTGAATATTTTGATCTTGTTGAAACGGATTCAATTCGCTTGAAGTAAGTTCAGTCATTATTATTCCAATTTTAATTATCTAATTTATTTTCTATGCCCAAAAGGGCAGCATTATTGTATAGCGAAGTAAAAAAAGGTCAAATATTAGACATGGCTAAGTCATCAAATATTCCTTAGCCATGCTGCAATGTGGTCTGTTATTTATTTAATTTACGATACTCTTTAGGGCGCATTGGACGACTGGCTTTCCATAAACCTTTCTTTTGTTTACGTGCTTTGCTTTGTAAATTCATCATATAGTCCAAATGCTTTTGGTCACGGATGTATTCTTCGTATACCCACGCTGCACCACGTTTTACCATTTCTTCATTCATGCATTTACGATAGCGATAAATAACCCCAACGCAGCGGCCATAACGGTCTACATCAGTGATTTTTACGCGGACAAATTTCTTATAAACCATGGATTTGATCAGGCGTGCAGACTCTTTACCGTAAGCTTGTGTCGATTCTGGCGCATCCACATAAGCAAAGCGAAGTTTGGTTTTAGAACGTCTCAGATTCATCCGATAGCAGGTGAGGGTGTCGCCATCACTAATGTCGGATACACGGCAGAGGTAAGATTTTCCTTTCTTAAAAGGTTGAAAAAAATCCTTTAAGAAAATGGTGACTTTATAGAGAACATAGACTGTGATCAAGCACAGTACTGCACCTAAAGCCATGAGCCAATTCGCGGAGAGATTTGAAAGCATACATAATGATATGAACGAAGTCATATCGCATAAAAACAGGAATTTAGATTTTATAAGAACTCATGATTTATGGCTGTCGAATAAACCGACGGTCAGTTAAAAATACCTTAAATAATCAGCATTTGATCTATAAATATACAGCAAGTTTCATCACGCAGAATTAAATCTAAATCCATGTAAATAGCCTAAGCAAGCTGATATATCATCATAAAATAGCCTAAGCAAAAATTTTAGAAATTTGGCTTCGCAAAAAAACATGCCGTGAATTTAATTCCAAATCATTATGCCAATACATCCCTAGTTTAATTTTCGGCAAGTCTACAGGTACATCAAAAATATTCAGTTCGGGAGCAACCTGTAAATGCGTCAAAATATTTTGCGGAATCGTTAATATTGCCTTGGGTTGCTGTGCCAAAATTTGTAGCGCAGTAGAGTAATGCTGACAGCGTAAAAAAATCTCTCTAGAGTGTTTTTTACGATTTAAATAAATATCCTCGACTAATACACCTGCACGTCGGGAAGAAACCCCAATGTGAGGAGCAGAAAGATAAATAGACTCATCCATCTTAGGGTGTTGACTACAAATCACGAATTGGTCTTCAACCAAGGTTTGAAAATTGATCTTTTCACCAAAGTTTTGCTCAAGGTCAATCGCAAAATCGATTTGCTGTGCAGCAAGATCAGCCACAATGGTTTTGCGATCTAATTTGATACTGGAAAATTGGATCTGAAACTGTTGCTGTTGAAAGTGTTCAACTAACTTGGGAAAAATGATCGGTTCAATTTCATCATGTACCGCAATTTTCAAGCTCTGTACCATTGAAGGAGTAAATTGTTGTTTTTGGATAGAAATGCTTTGAATCGCAATAAGCGCATTTTTAATTACAGGATAAATCTGCTCAGCAAATGGGGTCGGAAGCATTTTTGCTCCAGCACGTACAAATAAGTCATCTTGTAAATGTTGTCTTAACCGTTGAAGTGCATGACTCGCTGCAGACTGAGTAATACACAAAATTTTTGCAGCTTTTGAAATGCTTTTTTGTTCATAAATTGCGATATACAGTGGATATAAATTGATATCCATACGGTGAAACACACCCATATCGATGACGGTGTTTTTATGAATACTATTCATGTTCATCTATTGAATTAAATCATTTTGTTCATATTAGATTTCAGGTTATGGTGTTGTAAAGCGTAAAGAACATAATATTTAAAGGATGTTGTCATGTTTGAACTTTCTGCACGTGCACAAGATTATATTGAAAGAACAAAAAAATTTATTAAAGATGAAATTGAGCCTGTAGAAACTGAGTTTTGGGCAGAAGTTCATGAGCTGAACCAAGGTGGCGATTGGACCAAATGGCAATGGCCGGCACAGTTAGAGGTTTTAAAGGATAAAGCCAAAGCTGCAGGCTTATGGAATATGTTCTTACCTTGTCCTGAACTTGGGCAAGGCTTATCTGTACAAGAATATGCACACATCGCAGAACTTTCAGGCCGTAGTTTACTTGCACCTACGGTATTCAATTGCAATGCACCTGACAGCGGCAATATGGAAGTGATTTGGCGTTATGGTACCGAAGAACAAAAGCAGCAATGGTTAACACCATTACTGGACGGCAAAATCCGTTCAGTATTTTGTATGACAGAACCTGCTGTTGCTTCAAGTGATGCAACCAATATGGAAGCTACAGCTGTCGTTGAAGGCGAAGAAATTGTATTAAATGGCCGTAAATGGTGGTCTTCAGGTTTAGGTGATCCAAATGCCAAAATTATTATCTTTATGGCGCATACACCAGATGAAAGTAAAGATCGTCATCATCAGCATTCTATGGTTTTAGTTCCAGTAGATACGGATGGAGTCAAAATCGAACGTATGCTTCCGGTCTTTGGCGATTACGATGCACCACATGGACATGGTGAAATTAGCTTCACAAATGTGCGTGTTCCTG
Source organism: Acinetobacter sp. P37 (assembly GCF_057480965.1). Lineage (NCBI taxonomy): Bacteria > Pseudomonadati > Pseudomonadota > Gammaproteobacteria > Moraxellales > Moraxellaceae > Acinetobacter > Acinetobacter sp. P37. Next base: position 69,757 of record NZ_JBLIYY010000005.1, read on the forward strand.
TTGCAAATTTCATTGGCGGCGCAGGTCAAGGTTTTGAAATTGCACAAGGTCGTTTAGGCCCAGGCCGTATTCATCATTGTATGCGTTGTATTGGTGCTGCCGAAAAATCGCTAGAACTGATGATTGACCGCGGTATGAGCCGCACTGCGTTTGGTAAAGAAATTTTAAAACTCGGTGGCAATTTAGAACGCGTAGCAGAAGCGCGTGTTGCAATCGATCAAGCACGTTTACTGACCCTTTATGCAGCATATAAAATGGATACTCTAGGGAATATGGCTGCATTAACCGAGATTTCTGCAATTAAAGTGGTCGCGCCGAGTGTCTTAGAAAAAGTTGTCGATATGGCGATTCAAATTCACGGCGGTGCTGGAGTTTCTCGAGATACACCGCTCACAGGTTTCTTTGCGCAAGCACGTTCACTGCGTCTAGCTGATGGCCCTGATGAAGTGCATAAAGGCATGATTGCCAAATTAGAGTTGGCTAAGCGCGGTTACAGCAGTCGCCGTAAAAAATAAACAAGTTGTAGTCACATATTTGGCATGGCAACCCCGAATTGTCCATGCTATAAAACTATAGAAAATTATATTTTTATCATCATGATAGATTCAAGTTTAGGAAGAAAAGCATGTCAGTGATCGATGTAGGCGGTTCAGTTCGTGAGGGTGAAGAACTGGATGTCCGTGCTGTAGGTAATTGGTTGATTGAACATGGCGTTGAAATAGAAGGGCCTGTTGAAGTCACTCAATATTCAGGTGGTGCATCAAATTGGACTTATCGCTTAAAATACGACAATGCTGATTTAATTTTACGTCGTCCACCGAAAGGCACCAAAGCCAAGTCTGCACATGATATGGCACGTGAGTATAACGTTCAGAAGGCATTATCTGAATTTTATCCTGTACTCCCTGAGATGGTGGCACTATGTCAGGACGAATCAGTGATTGGCTGTGATTTCTACGTGATGAAACGCGTAGAAGGCATCATTCCACGTGCAAACTTACCCAAAGAAATTAATTTTGATGAAACTCAAGTTCGAGCGTTATGTACCAACGTCATCAACAAATTAATTGAACTACATCAAGTGCCTTATGAAGGCACCGCTTTAGAAAAAATAGGCAAGGGCGACGGATACTGTCGTCGTCAAGTGGAAGGTTGGGACGCACGCTATGAAAAAGCCAAAACCTTAAATGTTCCTTCTTTTAAATATGTCCGTAATTGGCTCAAAGACAATATTCCTGCTGACTCTAAAACCTGTGTGATTCATAACGACTGGCGTTTTGATAACGTGATTTTAGATCCGAATGATCCTACGCAAGTGATTGGCGTATTGGATTGGGAAATGGCAACGCTTGGCGATCCATTGATGGACTTGGGTTCAGCATTGGCATATTGGGTTGAAAGTGGCGATAACGCGATTTTTAAAGCCACACGTCGTCAGCCGACCAACCTAAAAGGGATGTTTAGCCGTAAAGAAGTCGTTGAATATTACTTTGAAAAAACTGGTCTTCAAACGGACAATTGGACCTTTTATGAAGTGTTCGGCATTTTCCGTTTAGCCGTAATTGCACAGCAAATTTATTATCGCTTTTACCACAAGCAAACCAATAATCCGGCATTTAAAGATTTTTGGATTGTGATCCATGCTTTACATATTCGTGCCTTAAAACTTATTGGTTTGCAAAAACTTGAAGCCAATGATGTGGCACAAAAATATATTGAAAAAATGAAGGATATTTTAGGGAAATGACCACGATATATTTAATTCGGCACGGTCAGGCTTCTTTTGGTGCAGAAAGCTATGACAAGCTTTCTCCCAATGGTGAGCTACAGGCTAAGGTGCTGGGACAGTATTTCGACCGTATTTTAAAAGAAAGTCCTTATGTGGTTGCGGGCTCAATGCAGCGTCATCAACAAACAGCCAATCTTGCATTGGCTGAATGCTTTCCAGAAGCACAAGTTGATACAGATAACGCGTGGAATGAATTTAATCATCAGCAAGTTTTTGCTCAATATGAACCTCGATTTAACCAGCCGCATTTATTAAAAGAAGATGTATCTAAGCATGAAAACCCGCGTGCTTATTTATCCAAAATTTTTGAAGGTGCCATTGAGCGTTGGACAGGCGGAGAATTTCATCATGAATACGATGAATCTTGGCCACATTTTAAAAATCGAGTCGAAACAGCGCTAGAAAAGTTATGCACTCAACTGGCTGAAACCAAACCGCGTTATGCCGTAGTGTTTAGTTCAGGTGGAGTGATCTCCGTTGCAATTGGTAAAATTTTAGGGCTGAGTCCTGAAAAAACATTTGCACTTAATTGGGCCATTGCCAATACCAGTATGACAACGCTGCGTTTGGTTGGAAATGAACCGCAATTACTCAGTTTAAATGAACACCATTTTATAAAAGCAGTTGATCCAAATTTATTGACTTGGATCTAAGATAAACAAAGGAATTATCATGGCTAAAACAATTTTAATTACAGGTGCAAGCTCAGGGATTGGTGCAGGAATGGCACGCGAGTTTGCACAAAAAGGCTACAACTTAGCCATTTGTGCACGTCGTTTAGAGCGTTTAGAAACGCTAAAAAATGAACTGGAAAGCCAATATGGTATTAAAGTGATTGCGAAAACCCTCGATGTCACAAATTATGATCAAGTGTTTGAAGTGTTCCGTGCCTTTAAAGCAGATTTTGGCAGTATTGACCGTGTTATTGTCAACGCAGGTGTTGGTGAAGGTCGTCGTATTGGTAAAGGTAATTTTGAAATTAACCGTGCCACAGTTGAAACCAACTTTATCTCTGCTTTGGCGCAATGCGAAGCTGCGGTTGAAATTTTCCGTAGCCAAAATGCAGGGCATTTGGTGGTGATTTCGTCGATGAGTGCTATGCGTGGTATGCCTAAACATTTAACAGCTTATGGTGCAAGTAAAGCAGGTGTTGCTGCTCTAGCTGAAGGCATTCGTGCAGAACTGATTGATACCCCAATTAAAGTGACGACTATTTTCCCTGGTTATATTCGTACAGAGATCAATGAAGGTGCGAAAAAACTGCCATTTGAAGTCGATGAAAAAACGGGTTCACATCTTTTAGCAAAAGCCATTGAGAAAGCGCCTGTTAAAGCCTATGTACCACAATGGCCGTGGTTGCCTCTAGGTCTTGCGATGAAAGTATTGCCGTTGAAAATCGTGAATAAATTGGGTTAATCCTTTATTCAATAACAAAGCTCCAATTTTGGGGCTTTATTATTCTCAAATGATATTCGTCATCCTCTGTAGGTTAAAAAGGAATACATAAAACCTGTGATGAAAAGATATTAAAAGCAGCTGACTTTACAAAGAAAAAATGGAGTAAATACTCAGATTATTTATAAATAAAATATTGAAAATAAATAAAATGTTGAATATTTGAACAGACGATGATTTGTTCTCAAAATAGCGATTTCCTTTTTTTTAATTTGCTTTAATGTACAACTGTTCATTAATTTTTAGGTTTGTACTATGTCTATGTCTTCCGATATGACAGATCAACAGCGAATTAACAAAGTCAGAACTGTCGTAACGAAAGCTGGTGAAGACTTACGTCAGCAATATCCCATTTTAAAACATCAAAACTTTATAGGCGCAACCATCCTTATTTTTGCGCTACTAGGAATGTTGGGTTCAGCTTGGGCGTTTGCTGTTGGCATTTTACCGGCATGGGCTTGTGTGATTTTGGTGGCGATGTTTGCTTCACTGACACATGAATTAGAACATGACCTGATTCATTATATGTACTTTAAAAAGACGCCGTGGGCTCACCATCTCATGTTGGCCTTGGTGTGGTTAGCACGTCCGAATACCATTAGTCCTTGGGCACGTCGTCGTTTGCATCTCAACCACCATAAATATTCAGGTTCACAATACGATTTGGAAGAACGGGGCATTAGTAATGGCATGCCGTGGGGATTACGTCGAATATTGGTCATTAGCGATCAATTGATGACGGTGTATTTGCGCCCATTTCAAATGTTTAAAATGATTGGGAAATTCATTGAAAAACAACCTGAAAAAGAACGTAAAACGGCATTATTCTCTCAATTGACTGGATTTTTCCCTTTAAGTTTTGTTTATTACGGCATTTGGTATGTATTTGTCATTTATCATGTGGTGAATGGTATTGCTCCAATGTTAGGACAAAGTATTAGTTGGTCAGTCAATTTAGTGAAATTAATTCCAACGATTAATTTTCTAGCAGTGGTTTGGATTATCCCGAACTTTGTACGCTCTTTTTGCTTACAATTTATCAGCTCAAATATGCATTATTATGGTGATATTGACCCACGTGATGTCATTAAACAAACTCAGGTGTTAAATCCTTGGTGGTTGTTCCCAATGCAATTATTTTGCTTTAACTTTGGTTCGACCCATGCCATTCACCATTTTGTGGTAAAAGAGCCGTTTTATATTCGTCATCTAACCGCAAAAACTGCACACCAAGTCATGCGTGAGGTTGGTGTACGTTTCAATGATTTTGGAACCTTTAAACGCATAAATCGCTGGAATTAAATCAGTACTAGCTTCAAAAAAAGCCCTCAATTGAGGGCTTTTTTATGATCTAAACTTTTATAAATTACTTGTGTGCAAAAAAATGCTTGAGCGCATCTTGCAAGGCAACTTGCCATACCGCGTAGGAATGTCCGCCGATATATGATTGGTAATGCACATCATGACCTTTATTTTTTAAATCGGCTGCAACAATAGGTGAAGTCTCTAAAATACTCAGTTCATTATTATTTCGAGAGCTTTCATAACTATTGGCAGTAATAAACCAATGCTGTTTAGGTTGTGAGGTTTTATCACGAATGATTTTACTCATGCCATTAGGGAGGTCTGTCGGCGCATTTTGCCACCAAAATGATCCAGATAACGGTACGACGTGACTAATTTGATTTGGATTTTCTAAGGCTAAATAAGCTGAACTTAAACCGCCAAGACTTGACCCAAGTAGTACCGTTTTCTTCGAATCGACTTTTGCAGGTGCTTTTTTTTGAATCCAAGGCATCAGTTCATCACTAAAAAATGCTGAAAATTTTGCATTAGGTGTTAATTCTTTAGGTCGTTCCTGATCATTCGGTGGAGAAACAAATATGGCTTGAATTGGTGGCAATTGACCTTGTTCAACTAAAATGTCTAACGCCTTTGGAACATTCAGTAATTCATTATATTGCTGACCATCAAAAAATATAGCGGTGATATAGCTTTGATTTTTCTTAGCTTTAGATTGGTAAATTTGGATTTTACGTGAGTTATTCAAAATTTTGCTGTCTAGAACAAACTCTTGTAATTGGGGCTGGTGCACATTTGGATATTGTTTTGGATCAATAAAAGGCGGGGCATCTTTAAGCGCCACTAAATTTTCATTACGCAAGCCTGATGTGTCATCACTTGCGAGATAAGTGTTTTTGTTGAAAGGATCGATGCGTTGTACTTGTATCACAGCACGACGCTGCGTTCTTGATTCTTTAAGTTTAGGATTAAGATGCGGACAATAATTTGACAGATAGCCTTCTAAGTTCGGTAAATCGACAGCAAAGCTATAACTGCCAATATAACGATGATCAATAATCGATTCTTTAAACCAAATATCGGTATTTGGTAGGCGTGTTAACCATTCATGGTCATTACTTGGGCCACCAATAAGGCGAACATTATGCTGCGCACCTTTCCATAAAAAAATTATATGGTCATGTTTTTCATCATAGTTTTCAATGATTGGTGTACCTATAAGCTCTACACGCTTCCAAAAATCTTCAAGAATTTGAGCATGTTGTTTTGGATTTTGATTTAACTGATGTTGTAGGTTTAATAATATTTGGCTTTGCGCTTTGACATCTTCACATGCAGCAGCATAAGGGAAATGTTTTTTTTCTGTTGTATCGGTTATAGCGGGTGAATTTTGAGTTTGGGCAAAAGCAGAAGAAACAGCAAAGCTCATAGAACAAGCCAAAAAAAGTAGGGAAAGTTTTTTCATTGAAATAATAAAATAGATAGAATGAAATCAGATAAATGATAATCATTATTAATATAAAAAACTAGCAATATGCCGCAGAATGGTGCTTTTAAAAAAAGAAAATGTAGAAAAATAACAATAGAGTCAATGCTTTGTTTTTTAAAATAATTAAAATAATGCAGTCGACAAGCTCTCAATCATTGCTAAATATTATGCTACTCAAAGTATCAACACTGCTGCTGTTACCTGCATTACTGATCCAAGGTTACCGTGTGAAAAAAAATACCCCACGTTTAGCAGAACCGATGGGAGAACGTTGTGGGATGAGTGGTCAGGGTAATCGACCATTATCGCTATTAATACTAGGTGATTCAGCAGCAGCAGGTGTCGGCGTCGAGCATCAGTCAGATGCGCTATTGGGACAATTGCTTAAAATTTTATCGCCTGATTATCAAGTTCACTTTTGCCTTGAAGCCACAACGGGGCATAACAGCCAGCAAATCATCAATGCTTTGGACAATGTCACTACGCAGAACTTTGATGTCGTGATCAGCTCTGTTGGTGTCAATGATGTCACAGCTTTAAAACAGCCAGACCAATGGTTGAAGCTCCAGCAGCGTTTATATCAAGCTGTCGAGGAAAAGTTTCATCCACAGCTATTGATCATTTCAGGTGTGCCACCAATGGATGCGTTTCCAGCTTTACCGTTTCCATTGTCATGGTTGTTTGGACAATATTCTCAAAAGATGAATGCGCTTTTAAAAAATTATGTTAATACTCAAGCGAATATGCGATTAATTGAATACGATTTACATGAGTACCGTGAAAAAAATTTACAAATGGCCAAAGACGGCTTTCACCCGAGTAAAGAAATTTATCAGTTATGGGCTGAAAAAATAGCTAAACATATCACTGAACAATTTTCATAGATAATATATGATTCAATCACTTGGTGAAGTTACATCTATATGAGTAAAGATATTTCAGACGTGAATCCGCAAATCGAAACGCATCCTTTAGCGCCATTTTTGCCATCAAATGGGAAACTCTTGATGCTAGGGAGTTTTCCTCCACCCAAAACACGCTGGAAGATGGATTTTTATTATCCAAATTTCCAAAATGATATGTGGAAAATCTTTGGCCTATGTTTTTTTCAGGATAAAAATCATTTTCTCAATGTAGAGAGCAAGACATTTAAAGAACAGCTCATTCGAGATTTTTTAAATGAAAAAGGTATAGGCATTTTTGATACGGCCTATCAAGTGATTCGTTTGAAAGGCAATGCATCAGACAAGTTTTTACAGATCCATCAGCCAACCGATATTACGAAACTACTTCAAAAAATGCCGAATTGTCACAGTATTATGACAACGGGAGACAAGGCGACTGATACTTTAATGCTCTCTATGCCAGAAAATACGGAAAAACCACACATTGAGCATGCTGTTCGTACCGAATTTGCAGGCAGAGATTTGACTTTATACCGCATGCCATCATCATCTAGGGCTTATCCACTGGCACTGGAAAAAAAAGCTAAAGCCTACCAAAGCTTATTTAAAGATATAGGCTTACTTTAGGGAAGTTTGCGTTATTGTGAGATACCTTGAAATTTATGTCTCATTTAAACAGGCAAACATTCAATGATTAAAAGGTGGCATCTTAATAATGGATAAACACCAATTCCTTAGCCATCATATTCAACATAATCCCAAAGGTTTAAACGCGCTTTAATTTCTTTGCGAATATTCGGCAGCATAGGCAGTAAAGTGCCATCGATCCATAAACTCAGAGTCTGGGATGAAACTTTTTTGTTTGCATCATCTACAATTTGCGCGCCTTTCACGATCACCAAAGTTTCTTCGCTAGCTGCAGTTTCAATGCCTTTAAATAAAAGCTGTAATTCATGACCTGTATCTTGAATTAACCATTCCAACTCAATTTGAATATTGTGATTAGATTTAAGTACAGCTTGGCCTTCAATTATGTCATTGTCAGATAAGCAGTCATGCTCAACCCGAACTTTCGACAAAAACCATTCTTGATGACCAAGTTCAGGAAGTGTCGTAAAAGGCGTTAAAATATCACTTAAATTAAATTGGCGGCTTAAATCAAAAAATTGCATTGGAAAACTTTAGGGGGAGATAAAACAAAATAAGCGGTGGATGTTAAAGCATCATCAAGTGTGAGTAAAACCTTTGCTTTTATTGAGATATTTTATGTATAAATAGCATTCAATCTATCTAAATTAAGTCTAAGATAAATGAATTGCGAAAATAATATTCACATAAATGATGTGCACAGCCCCATAGACTTAAAAGATCCAATCGAAGCTAAACAATGGGCCGCTGAAGTGAATCTTAAACGACCGTGGCGTTATGACATCTTTCAAATGTATGTCGACTCTATTTTGGCTTTAAACCCGAATGCGCACGTGCTTGAACTCGGTTCAGGCCCAGGCTATTTGGCAGAGTTTTTAATCAATCATTGTCCAAATATAGATTACACAGCATTTGATTTTTCCGAAGCTATGCATGACTTGGCAAAAGGAAAACTAAGTGCAGCGCAACGCTTAAAATGTAATTTTATAACAGGGGATTTCAAACAATCTGCTTGGGAAGAATCACTTCACTTCAATCAAAACAGCACCTTTGATGCGATTATTATTCATCAGGCCTTACATGAATTGAGGCATAAGGCGTATGCAGCAGAGTTTCATCGGACTGTAAAAACGTTGTTAAACACACAAGGCGTGTATTTTGTATGTGATCATTTATATGCACCACATGCACAGCAAAATCATGAGTTGTATATGTCAGTTGAGGAACATTTAGCCGCGCTGAAAGCAGCCAATTATGGCCAAGTGGAATGTCTGGGTGAAGTCAATGGTTTGGTTCTTTTCAAAAGCCAGCACTCATATGAACGAGACTGATTAAGACCGTTTTTGACTTGATCGAACTTATCAGAATATTTCAATAAATAGCCTCGACGAGGGAAATTCAATCATTTAGCAGTACGTTGTCATTACATCATCCATTCAATCGGAAGGTATGACACTGCTTTTATACTAAATCGTTGGAATCGAGTTGTTTCAGGTTCATGGGTATAGGTTTTGGTTTTTCCATTTTTTTGATGCTCTAACCAAATGATTTCGCCGTTTTCATCCAGTTTTAATTCATACGCAATTTGCGGTAAATATTGGTTTAATGCCGCCGAAATATCGTTTTGTAATCGATCAGACTTAACGACAAGGCCAACTTCCGAATTTAAATTTGCGGAACGTGGATCAAAGTTAAATGATCCAATAAACACCATTCCGTCGATATCGAAAAATTTTGCATGCAAACTAGAGGCATTTTTGCCTTTTGCAGGGATGATATTTCCAGTTATGACCTCATACCATGTGCGTTTTGAACGCTCTATATAAGGTTTAAATTCATATAGTTTCACGCCATTTTCGAGTAAGTCTTTGCGATATTTTTGATAAAACGCATGAACGACAGCGACGTCATTGGCTAAAAATGAGTTGGTTAAGACGCGAACTTCTACATTTTTACCTGCAAGACCCGTTAGAAAGTCAGTTCCTTGTTGCGTGGGAACAAAATAAGCTGAAACCAATTCCATGCGTTCCTTGGGCTGTCCCATCAAGGTCGAAAATTGGTTATAAATTAATTCTTGCTCTTTAGCCTCACCACGAATTTTATTCGGACTATCCGCAATGAAATGTGCTTCGGCCCAATTCACCGGTCTTAGTTTAAGCTGAGCCGCCAGTTGTTGCTGTGCATAGTTAATGCGCTGTTGATCTTTAGTCAACGTTGTAGAGTTTTCTTGGTACGTTTGTCTTAATTGATTTAAGTCTTCTTTTGTACCTGCACCAATCCATTGCTGAACAGAATAACTTAAATCATCATTCCAAAAGTTCAAAAACACTCGATTGGCTTGTTGAATGGCTTCCCCATAGAAAAGGATATCCAAATCTGTAAATTGAAAACTTTCACTGGCATCAAAATATTCATTACTGATGTTACGACCGCCAGTTACGCCCATAAAACCATCGGCAATAATTAATTTATTATGCATACGATGGTTAATGTGCTTTAAGCGAAATGCATAATCAATGACACGTAATTTTCTGAATTTATAGGGATTAAATAGTTTGATTGAAATGTTAGGATGAGCTGAAAGGCTTTGTAAGGTCGGATCGAGTTTTATCCCGTTTTGATCATCAATTAATAACCTTACTTTTACTCCACGGTCAGCGGCATGCAGTAATTCTTGAAACATCAGATGCCCAATAGCATCATTTTCCCAAATGTAATATTGCAAATCGATGGTGTATTTTGCATTTCGAATCAAATGTAGGCGAGAAGCAATGCTTAAGAAGGCATCATCTAAGGCTAAATAAGCCGTTTGTTTTTGTTGTAATTTTTCTAAATCCGTAGCTGACGTAATCCATTTTTCTGCATGTGATTGTATAGGGACATCTTTTTTTGACTGATTGCTAGGTAAGCTGCATCCAGTTAATAGGCTGATCGAAACAGTTAAACCGACAGTACAACTTATTTCACGTAATTGTATCATTCGAATAGCATTAATCATTCCTTGAAAAATTCATCATAACATCATGTTTTAAGGTTGTATCTAGGCTTAAAAAGAGGTTACTGTAACTCATCTGTTAATATAAGCCATACAGGATGTTTTTAGACATGAAATCACGTGCAGCCGTTGCTTTTGGACCGGGTCAGCCTTTAGAAATTGTTGAAATCGATGTGGCACCACCTAAAGCAGGTGAGGTTTTAGTCAAAATTAGCCATACAGGTGTGTGTCATACAGATGCATTTACATTGTCGGGTGATGATCCTGAAGGCGTATTTCCAGCAATTTTAGGGCATGAAGGTGCAGGTGTTGTGGTTGAAGTCGGTGAAGGTGTGACTTCAGTGCAACCAGGTGATCATGTTATTCCACTTTATACCGCAGAATGTGGTGAATGTTTATTCTGTAAATCGGGTAAAACGAATCTTTGTGTATCTGTACGAGCAACACAAGGGAAAGGTTTAATGCCTGATGGCACAACACGTTTTTCTTATAATGGTCAGCCGATTTATCACTATATGGGCTGTTCAACATTCTCTGAATATACTGTGGTTGCAGAAGTGTCTTTGGCAAAAATTAACCCTGAAGCGAACCATGAGCATGTGTGTTTGTTGGGTTGCGGCGTAACAACAGGTTTAGGTGCAGTTAAAAATACCGCTAAAGTTCAGGAAGGTGATTCAGTTGCAGTCTTTGGTTTAGGTGGAATTGGTTTGGCTGTGGTACAAGGTGCTAAAAAAGCCAAAGCAGGTCGTATCATTGCCGTAGATACCAATCCTGACAAATTCAAACTGGCTGAAGAATTTGGCGCGACGGATTTTGTTAATCCAAAAGATTATGATCGTCCAGTTCAAGAAGTGATTGTAGAAATGACGGGTTGGGGCGTCGACCATTCATTTGAATGTATTGGCAATACCAATGTGATGCGCTCTGCTTTGGAATGTGCTCACCGTGGTTGGGGGCAATCTGTGATTATTGGTGTGGCAGGTGCAGGTCAAGAAATTTCAACGCGTCCATTCCAATTGGTTACAGGTCGTACTTGGAAAGGCACTGCTTTCGGTGGTGTTAAAGGTCGTTCACAATTACCGGGTATGGTAGAAGAAGCCATGTCAGGCGAGATCAAACTTGAACCATTCGTGACCCATACCATGGGGCTGGATAAAATCAATGAAGCCTTTGATTTAATGCATGAAGGTAAATCAATTCGCTCTGTTGTACATTTTGAAGATTAAACATTTATTTAAATATTTTTGATTAAACGACTAATCATTTAAATATTAATGCGTTAATTTTCACTGTTTTAAAAACTAGGCTTTGGCCTAGTTTTTTTATTTGTGTCGTTATAACAAATCAAAACTTCAAATTAGGATTTGCAAAAAGTGACAGATTGTTAGACATAAAATGATAAAAAATGCCAAATGATAGATTTTGTCCCGAATTCACATGGTGGGAAATTAGCACTAAACTTAAGGTAAGCATAATTTAAAAACAAATGTATATTAATGCATTATCCGAGGCAAAAAATGACAACTACAAGTTATAAGCCTGAGTGGATTCGGGAAGATTTTATTGATTTTATTGCAGAAAAAATTGATGCAATTTGGGCCTACAAACGTGTTAAAGCGCAATTGGTCAAATCACGTTGTGTGGGGATCGGATTTTATGAACTGAGTTTTTTAGCGAATCACAACTTTAAAGCAGAAAATTATCGACCAGGCCAATGTATTCTAGTGACAGTGGTCAAAGATGGTGTACGTCATCAACGTAGCTATAGCATCGTCGAAATCAATACATCAGGTCATGTGGTCATCGCAGTCAAACAACAAGGCAAAGTGTCCAACTACCTGACGCAATTAAAAACAGGTGATGTTGTTGAATTATCGCAACCGCAAGGTGAGTTTGGCCTAAAGCTAAATTCGGATCGACCAATTTTACTGCTTGCTTCAGGTAGTGGTATTACCTCAATCATGGCTTTGTTTAAACAAGCGATTCAGCTTGGGCGTACGGTTGACCTGATTTACTTCAATCGAGATGATGCGTATTTGGATGAATTGATTCAACTAGCGAAGCAATTAAACCATGCACACTTACATGCGATTAATACGCTGAAAACTAAATTACATATCTCACCAGAGGTGCTAAACCACATGGTCCCCGATTTTAAGCAGCGAGATTGCTATGCCTGTGGTGCAGCGCCAATGATGCAAAGCATTGAACAACTGTATCGTGAGTTTAAGCTTTCAGAATATTTAAATACTGAATATTTTCAGATGATTGCTGATGATTCAGTGCCTGCTCAACCTGTCACTTTTAGTTTAGCCCAACAAGATTTTTTAGCAGAAGGTAACTTACTTGAAAGTGCTGAAAAAGCCGGTTTAAAACCTGCGCATGGTTGTCGGATGGGTATTTGTAATACTTGTTCGTGTACGAAATTGCAGGGTTCAGTGAAAAACTTACTTACTGGCGAAATCGATCATGCGAATAACACACAAATCAAATTATGTGTCTCTCAGGCAATTTCACCTGTACGTATTCAACTCTAATCCTAGCCGCATAAAAAAAAATCAGGGGCATCACCATGAATCAATCGATATATATTCGTCCGAATAGTAAGTCACGTTATTTATCACCCGAGCAAACTGCTGAATTTGGCGAAAAAGTCGAGCAAATACGACGTGAAATCATGCAGAGTGTAGGTGAAAAAGATGCAGCGTATATTTATAAAATTCGTAATTTTGTCCGTTATAGCGAGATCGCATCTCGTGGCATGTTGATGTTTGTAGGTTGGATTCCACCAGTTTGGTTAATGAGTACGGGTTTATTGGGTATTTCTAAAATTGTAGAGAACATGGAACTCGGTCATAATGTGATGCATGGTCAGTTTGATTGGTTAAATGACCCGAGTTTAAATGGTGCTAATTATGATTGGGATACCATTGCCACAGGTCAAGACTGGAAATATACCCATAACTATGTGCATCATACCTATACCAATATTGTCGGTATGGACCATGATATCGGCTATGGCTTAATCCGTGTAAGTGAATCGCAAAAGTGGGAGCCACGTTTCCTTTTTAATATTCCACTGGCTGCCCAACTCATGGTTTTCTTTGAGTGGTATGTCGGCATTCAACGTTTACATTTAGAAGATGTTATTGCGTATAAAACCAAAACTTGGAAAAATGTATGGCATGAAGCGGCCGATGTACGTCAGAAAATTAAGCGCCAAGTGATTAAAGATTATGTGTTTTTCCCGCTTATTGCAGGTCCCAATGCGATTCCTGTATTTGCAGGAAATGCGGTAGCCAACGTGATTCGTAGCTTATGGGCTTCCGCTGTCATCTTTAATGGCCATTTTACAGAAGATGCGGAAAACTTTGAGATGGATAATACCGAAAATGAAACTCGAGCAGAGTGGTATCTCCGTCAAATTCGTGGCTCAAGTAATTTTAGTGGAACACAATGGTTGCATATACTCAGTGGTAATTTGAGTCACCAAATTGAACACCATTTATTCCCAGATATGCCTGCAAACCGCTATGCAGAAGCCGCACCTAAAATTAAAGCACTCTGTGAGGAATATGGTATTCACTACAACGAAGCCAGTTTTATCAAACAGTTTGCCAGCGTTTGGGTTCGACTCGCGAAATGTTCAGTGCCAAATGACTGGCGTGCCGAGCTTAAGGAACGTTCAGCTTCACTTCAGCAGCGCCTTAAACAAAAAATCATGAAGAAAATCGGGTGTTAAAATACAGTATTGTTTAGCAATATTGCCCTTAATGCTTCCAATGGATGATTTCTAAAGCATTAAATTCGCCAAAGTAGCGTTCATCTACTTTGGCTTTTTTAGATATATCTAGCGAGCGAGAGTTATTCAACTAATTGCACGCTATTCTGAATGCCACAAGATTCTACAAAATATGCATCATGTGAAACGAGGATTACCGCACCTGTATAATGCTGAATGGCTTGAGCCAATAACATTCTAGACTCTATATCTAAGTGATTTTCAGGTTCATCTAACAATAAAAGCTCAATATTCGGTGTTAAATAATTTAAGCCCAACAAGGTCACTTTTAAACGCTCACCACCACTTAAACAGTGAAATGGCAGTTCCGCTTTTTGACCACGGATTCTAAGTTGACCGAGTTGATTACGCCATTCCGTTGATGAAACCTCAGGATTAAACTTTGCCAAATTATCCAAAACACTCAGTTCTGGTGATAAATCACTCAAGTTTTGGTCTAAATACAGGGTATGCACAGACAAAAATAATTCATGGCTAGACTGTGATGTGACCTGACTCAAATACTTTAGAAATGTAGATTTACCAATACCATTTTTTCCTTTTAAATGAATTTTTTCACCTGCCTGTAAGGCCAAGTCGAAAGGCTGGTGCTGAGATGTTTTGCGATGAAAATGTTTAACTCTTAAGATTTCTCCTGTTTTTTCAGCGTGATGTTGAAAAACGAATTGCTGCTCTTTAACATGCTCAAGTTGTTGCTGTGACTGAATCAGTTGAGATCTCTTTTCTTCCAATTGCTTCTGCTGTTGCGTTTGAACTGTCGCGAGGCTTTGACCAGCTTGTTCCTTTTTGAAATCAAGTAATATTTTAGCTTGTGAGCTTGACTTGCGTAGTGCATGACCTTGTTGTTCTCGTTTTTGCGCTTTCATCTGTGTTTCGTGTTGCTGTAATTTGAGTTGTTTTAACTCACGCTGATGCTGTAAAGCATTACGCTGTAAGGCTTTATTTTGCAGATCATTTTGTTGAACGTAGTCTTCATAGTTTCCAGTAACATGACTGAGTCCAAACTCATTTAAAGCATAGATATGCTCTACATGTTGCAGCAATCCTCGATCATGACTGACGACGAATGCACCCGCAGGATGGTTTTTTAAACGATCGATGAGCCATATACGTGAAGATGCATCTAAATGGTTACTAGGTTCATCCAAAAGTAAATAATGGTCAGTTTTTAAAAATAATGCACACAAAGCCAATTTGGTTTTTTGACCTTCACTCAGCTGAGCGAGTGGAAAATTTAAATCTATTGGTAATGAAGCTTGCTTAAGTTGTTGCTGCCATAGTGCAGGACGGTGCCACTGGTTTTCAGTCAGCTCAAAGTCTTCAAAACTTGCGCTGCCTATTTCGATACGTTGAAATGCGTCATATAAGTCTTCAACACCGAGTCCAGAAGCAATCGTGTCAGCTTCTAGTCGAGAAAATTGTGATAAATAGGCATGTGGTACATTCCATGAAATTTCACCTTCATAGGGGAGATCTTTCAGATTTTGCTCATGTAAGATTTTAAGGATGCAGGACTTTCCTAAACCATTGCGACCAATACATGCCGAAAGCTGTTGTTGATTGAGGTTAAATTTCAGGTTTTTAAAAAGTGTTTTTGATGGATATTCCAAGCTAAATTTGGAAATTGTACAAGCCGTTTGAGTCATAGATACACCTTGCGATAGCAAAGATGCGCAATACAAATAACTAATTTTATTCTATAAAAAAGACAATATTTGAGAAAATGCAGTCGAAGTCATTAGCCATGTGTTTGCACATCAAAAAAATGGATTTGATGATGAAAAAAACAGGGCTTACTTCATTGGCAAATACTCGAATTAAAAATAAATGGAAAAAAGCTTAAGACAGCCTAATGTTGTGCAGTCTAATAAATGTTCATTTATTAATCAATACATCAAATTTTAAAAATAGGTCGCAATTATTTACAGCAGCGTTATTTAATACAACAAAATAGCAAAAAACTATTGTCAAACCGATGAATACAGCGTATTTTAATTTTCAGACAGATACTTTTTGATGAAATCAATATGTTAAAGCAACCTTTAATCTCAAACGCATATTATTACTTCTGGCAGTTTAGATAATTGCCTGAACGCGTTCGGGCATGAAAAAGGTTGCCCACCAAGTTTATACCTGATCGGCAACCCTGATCAGGTTTTTTTATGTCTTGATTTTTATAATATTTTTGGAGAAATCTCATGTTTACAGTAAATAATTCATATTTTAGCAACGGTTATTGGTTTTACTTTAGTCAGTCTATGTCTAAAGCCTTGAAGTCCCAAAGTCCCATAACGCTCAGATAAAAGATCGGACTGTTTATACGTACAGTCCAAAGGAATAGAACCAATGAATGCGCTAAATACAGCTTTACAACAAACTCAAAATTCAGAAATTCAGAAATCTACTCGGCCAAAAGAAACGCTTTTGAGCTTGCCACATCAACTGAAACAACAATTACCTTTATCAGTTCATGCTGCAGAACAAATTGCTGCACATCGTGCAACTATTCAAAATATTTTGACGGGTCAAGACCCGCGTCTAATGATTATTACAGGTCCATGTTCAATCCATGATCCGATTGCTGCTTTGGAATATGCTGAAAAATTAAAACAATTACAGGCACAGGTTTCAGATCAAATTTTTCTTGTGATGCGCGCATACATTGAAAAACCACGTACTACATTGGGCTGGAAAGGCTATATGTATGACCCAAGTTTAGATGGTTCATCTAATATGCAGTTGGGCTTAGAAAAATCACGTGAGCTGTACTTACAAATTATTGAAATGGGTTTGCCGATTGCCTCTGAAATTTTAAGCCCAATGGCGGCTGGTTATTTTGATGACCTATTGGCGTGGGGTGCAATCGGTGCGCGTACCAGCGAATCACAAATTCATCGTGAAATCTCAAGTCATATGCCATACAGCATCGGTTTCAAAAACGGAACAGATGGTTCAATCCAAATTGCACTAGATGCCATTCAATCTGCTTCGCATCCACACCAGTTTTTAGGTATGAGCCAAACTGGCTTACCGTGTATTTTAGAATCCGTTGGCAACCCGCAAGCACATTTGATTTTACGTGGTTCCAATACAGGTCCAAATTATAGTTTGGCTGAAATAGACAAAATTCGCAGAAAAGTAAAAGGCGATTTACCAGCTTTAGTAATCGATTGTAGTCATGGCAATAGCCATAAAGACCCAATGAAGCAACCTGAAGTATTACGCACAATTGTTGCGGAGCGTGAGCATACCCAAGTGCGTGGTGTGATGTTAGAAAGTCATTTAGTGGATGGTAATCAAAAAATTAGTTGTGAAATGACTTATGGTCAATCTGTAACAGATGGATGCTTAGGTTGGGACAAAACCATTGATTTGATTCAACAGGTTGCGAATGAACTTCGTGTATCACAAATCAAACGTAGTGCTTAACAATCCAGAGCATACTCAGTCTGAATTGATGTAGCCCAAAGCCTTAGAATATTGATTGTTCTAAGGCTTTTATTTTGAAAAATCCTTTGTTGCTTACTTCAATATAAAAATTGAAATATGGCCTATATTTTAAAATATATACTGATAATTCAGTATTTTATGTTTGAGTGAATCAAATTTTTTATGCACAATAATGTCTAAGCCCAATACAGCGCCTGAAATAATGACAATCTGTGCTTGGGTGTTTGAAATTTTATATTGGGGAAGTTGATGTACACTGCTGAATTGCTGGAAGAAGCACGCCGTTTTATGTTCCACATGTTAACCAAAGTGGTTGAATATGGTGGTTCTGATTTATTTATTACGGCAGATTTTCCACCAAGTATTAAACATCAAGGCATGATGAAACCCTTTGGGCAGCAAGAGCTTGATGCTGAGAAAACAAAGCTTTTCGCCTATAGTCTGATGAATGAGAAGCAGCGCAAAGAGTTTGAAACAGAATTAGAATGTAACTTTGCGATTAGTGTGCCAAACGTTTCACGTTTTCGTGTCAATGTATTTCAGCAACAGTTACATGTAGGTATGGTCATTCGTACTATTAGCGCAGAAATTCCAAATTTTGAAAAGCTTAAATTACCGGCTTCGCTTAAGCACGTGATTATGGAAAAACGTGGTTTGGTTTTAGTGGTTGGTGGTACAGGTTCGGGTAAATCAACCTCTTTAGCGGCGCTGATTGATTATCGAAATGAAAATAGTGCAGGCCATATCATCACTGTTGAAGACCCAGTGGAATATGTTCATAAACATAAAAAATCTATGATTACGCATCGTGAAGTTGGTGTAGATAGTCATTCGTGGCATAACGCCTTAAAAAATACACTACGACAAGCGCCAGATGTGATTTTAATTGGTGAAATTCGTGACACCGAGACTATGGAACATGCGATTGCCTTTGCTGAAACAGGGCATTTATGTTTAGGTACGCTACACTCAAATAACGCCAATCAAACCCTAGATCGAATCATTAACTTCTTCCCAGAAGAGCGAAGAAATCAATTGCTTATGGATTTATCGAGCAATATGAAAGCGATTGTTTCGCAGCGATTAATCCGGACTGAAGATGGCAAAGGACGACGTGCAGCCGTTGAAATCATGTTAAATACACCGCTTATTTCAGATTTGATTTTGAAAGATGAGTTTCATGAATTAAAAGCGATCATGGCAAAATCTCGTGAACTTGGGATGCAAACTTTCGACCAAGCTTTATTTGATTTATATAATGACGGCGCAATTTCTTATGAAGAGGCCTTAAGAAATGCCGATTCAACCAATGAATTACGTTTGCAAATTAAACTGAAAAGTTCACGTGCAAATGGTGCTTCAGCGGCTGCGCAATCCTTTAGTATGTTTGAAGAAAAGAAAGAAGAACCTGAAAGTACCGAAGCTTCGGAAGAAATATAAGCTGCATATTCATGCAAATGGTATATAAGCCAATTCAGCTATCATATTGAAATAAAAAAATCAGCCTGATGGCTGATTTTTTAGATATTAGAAATATTTACAGACCAGCTTCGTATTGTTCGCTGGTCAATAAAGCATCTAAATCAGCCATATTGTCTGGTTTAATTTTATAAATCCAACCTTTGCTATAAGGTGCATCATTTACAAAATCAGGATCATCTTCAAGGTCTGGATTGACTTCAACAACCACACCAGAAACCGGTGCATGAATATCAGAAGCGGTTTTTACCGACTCGACCACACCCGCTTGTTCGCCAGCAGTGATATGTTGACCAACATCTGGTGCTTCAACATAAACTAAATCACCCAATGCGTCTTGTGCATGATCAGAAATGCCTGTTACAACAAGGTCACCTTCAATTCGCACCCATTCATGTGTACTTGCGTACTTTAAATCTGAAGGATGATTCATTGATAACTCCTTAAATCCATTAAATTCATTTTTGGCATGAGTTATACATGCTTTTTACTTAAAACAAAAGACTTATAAGTACGGATCTTTACGCCAATTGCTTGGGCTACGACCACTCCAACGCTTAAAAGCACGGCTAAAATTGGCGACATCGCTATAGCCCAATTCATCAGCAATTTGCTCTAAGGTAAAATCAGTTCGTGACAGGAGCGAAGTAGCATGACGGTAGCGAACTTCGTCGACCAATGTTGAAAATGAAGTCCCTTCGGCAGCAAGTTGGCGTTTAAGGGTTCGATCGGACATGTGTAGCCGTTCAGCAACACTTTCAATACTTAAATAGTGCTGCTCAGAGTTAGTTAAAATGTCACGAACGCGCATGGCAATACGGTGGCGTTCGCCCAAAGCAGAAAGTTCAGCTTCACATTGATTAATGGCGATTTGACTAGCAATCGGGTCTGCATGGACCAATTTATTGGTTAAATATTGCTTATCAAAACTAAGTAAGAGATGTGGCTGATCAAATCTAAATTGGTGTCGTGGATATTTGGCAATAAACCGCTCAAAACCTTCAGGTTGAGGGAAATCAAAATCAATTTCTCCCGCAGAATAATCCACACCAGTAATTGCTTTGCCCATGCTGATCATGCCAAAAATTAAGGCAATTGAAATCTCAGTACGCAAAGGCTCAATCGTAACGTCGGTTTGTAGTTGAACAGTAGCTTTGGTTCCAAAAGTTGAGAAAAAAAGCTGTAAAAAGGGCATGCGTAACTGAATAAAACGGTTTGCCAAGACTAAGGCATCAGTTATGTCCTTCGCCGTCATGATGGCATAGCCAATAAAACCATGAATTGAGATGCGCATTTGGTTGCCCAAATGAAAACCTAGAGTTGGCTCACCAGTTAATCGTAGTGCGTGCTCTACCAATTGATTGGCGATGGGTGTTGGAATACGGAAATCTGGTTCAGCCAATTGTTTGCTGTTTAATCCGAAGGGACTAAATAATGTCTCTGCAGTGTAGCCCCATCGAGAGACCACATCTAATAGGAGCAATCCATATACTCCGGGAATACCCTGATCCTGACGGGAATTAATTGTTTTCATAGCGTTCCGTTGCAATGCGGGTTTTTCTTCTGTTCAAGCTTATATTGGCATGATTCTGTGTTGTATCCCACAAAAATTGTTGGACAAACTGACTAGGCTCAATTATTTATAGCGGCCTACCTTAGCGTTGTAAAGTAGGCCGTTAAGGATTAATTCGATTTAAAATCTTTGGAAAAGACCACAATTTTGGTCGTAGACATATAAAGAACGTCATTGTGCTGATTGAGCGCTTGAGTAACATAGGTCACAATGCCGCGGTCTGTCTTACTTTTCGACGGAGTAATTGCAGATATTTCAACTTCTACACGAATTTTATCCCCCGGACGTGTTGGGCGCGGCCAACGCAGACTTGATTCAGAGCCAATTAAGCCATAAGCCACAGGGAAACATTCAGTCCATAAGCGCATTGTTACAGCAGCAGTATGCCAACCACTTGCCGCTAGCCCTTGAAAGATCGGGTGCTGTTGGGCTTTGACTTCATCTGTATGAAATTCCTGAGGATCATAAGCGTTGGCAAATTTTTTTATTTCTTCAACAGTCATTTCATATTCACGACTGCTAAAGTGATCACCAACTTTAAGGTCTTCCAGATACAGCATTTTCATCTTCCTTTGATTCTACTTTATGTTGTTCTATTAAAAAGCCACCGGTTTGACGCTGCCACAAGTGTGCATAAATACCATTCAAAGCGACAAGCTCTTCATGGGTGCCTTGCTCAGCAATACGTCCTTGATCCAAGACAATCAATCGATCCATTTGCGCAATTGTTGACAGTCGATGCGCAATGGCAATCACAGTTTTGCCTTGCATCAAATCATCTAAACTCGATTGAATCGCAGCTTCGACTTCTGAATCGAGCGCACTTGTGGCTTCATCTAAAATTAAAATTGGTGCGTCTTTTAAAAATACTCGAGCAATTGCAATACGTTGACGCTGACCGCCAGATAATTTAACACCACGTTCACCAACAAATGCGTCATAGCCCCGTTGACCACGTAAATCGATCAATTGAGGAATGAATTCATCAGCTTTCGCTTTGCGTACTGCATCATACATTTCTTCATCAGTCGCATTCGGACGACCATATTTAATATTTTCTTCAACCGTGCGATGCAATAACGAGGTGTCTTGGGTCACCAAAGCAATATTTTTTCTCAAGCTATCTTGGGTAATATCTTCTATATTTTGGCCATCAATCGAAATACGACCATGGTTGATATCGTAAAAGTGGAGTAAAAGTTGAATTAATGTCGATTTTCCGGCACCTGAACGCCCGACTATACCGATTTTTTCACCTGGTCGAATGGTTAAATTAAATTGATCGATGACATTTTTATCATTATAAGCAAAACTGACATCTTCAAATTTAATTTCGCCTTGCTGTACTTTTAAGTCGGTTGCATCAGGTTTATCTTGAATATGAATCGGGCGGCCCATAGTCTTCATACCATCTTGAATGGTCCCGACATTTTCAAAAAGGGCAGACGTTTGCCACATCATAAACTCGGAAATACTACTGAGTTTTAAAATCATGGCGGTCGCTGCTGCAATGACCCCAAGCTCAGCTTGACCATCCATCCAAAGCCAAACAGTTGTTCCAAGTACACCACCATATAAAACTATGATCAGCAAATTCGTCGTGATATTGTATTTTGCTGCAAGACGCATTTGCTTATACACCGTCACCATAAATTCTTTCATTGAGGCTTTAGCGTATTGGCTTTCACGGCCCGCATGGGCAAATAATTTCACTGTTTGAATATTGGTGTAGGCATCGGTGACACGACCAGTCATTACTGCGCGTGCATTGGCTTGTTCATTTGAAATTTTGCTTAATTTTGGGATGAAATAGCATGCAGAACCAATAAATAAAGCCAGCCAAAGTAATAATGGAACAATCAACAGTGGCGATATAGCACCTAAAATCACGGTGATCGAAATCAGGTAAATGAAGACATAGGCCAACATGTCACCAAGAATAATCCAAAACTCACGTACAGCCAGTGAAGTTTGCATGACTTTGGCAGATAAACGACCTGCAAAGTCGTTGTGGAAGAAATCTAAACTTTGTTTCAGTAATAAGTTATGAAATCTCCAACGTAGGCGCATTGGAAAGGTGCTATATAGAATCTGATGTTTAATAATGGTTTGAAGGCAAGAAAAGAAGATATTAGCTAATAAAATAAAGCTTAAAATGGTCAGATTCGTCTGGTGCTGCTGTAAAAAGGTTTCAGGTTGAGACTTACTGATCCAATTGACTAATTCGCCAATTTTGGAATAAAGCAGTGCTTCAAAACTCGCTACACCTGCTGTACAGAGTACCAATAACAATAGGTATTTTTTTACACCCGTCGCAGCTTGCCATACAAAGGGGAAAAATTTTGTCGGCAATGGTTTATTCAAGTCCTGTTCAGGATAAGCGTCAACTAAATTTTCAAACCATTTAAGCATGCAGATAACCTGAGAATTTTGCTGTAATTAATCTTTCTTTCTTCAGCTCTAAGTGTAATGGATTCGCTGGTTTTTCTCCATTTTGATTTGTTTATTTACTTAAAAGCTTGGCTGCAAAAGTTCATAGAATTAAAATGTACAACCCGATTACGACCTTGGCGTTTTGCTTCGTATAGAGCAATATCGGCCTGTTTAATTAACTGATCAAGTTTGGCGTGGTCAGGGTCAATTTTGGAAACACCAATGGAGATCGAAAATTTCAGCAATTGACCATCTATATAAAACTGGTATTGTTCCATTTTATGTCTTAACCGTTCAGCAATTTTTAATGCATCTTCTGGGACGGTATAAGGCAAAAGTACAATAAATTCTTCACCCCCGAAACGCGCCAATATATCGTAAAAACGCATTTCTTTCCGTGCAATTTCAGCAATTTGGCATAACACTTGATCGCCGACATCATGTCCGTATTGATCGTTAATCGCTTTAAAATGATCGACATCAAAAATCAAAAGACTGGTACAGACCGTCATCGGGGTTTCTTGGATTTTTTTATTTGCAGCATGTACAAATTGGCGACGATTGCTTAACTGGGTTAATTCATCCGTATGGGCAATTTTGCGCAGGGTATGAAAGTTCCAGTCATCTAGCAGCGCTCTTAGAAACGTTTTACGAGAGTTGAGCGTAGAGTTCCAGCAGATATACATACTGAACAGCAGCACAGGAACGTACACCAATAAAAATATTGTAAAATCACCAAAATCATTAATGCGCCATGCGCCAAAAAGGATCGCTGCCGTGATCATGGCTGAGGTGATGATCGAAGGGCGAAAATGCACATGAATACTTAAATTACCCAATACAATCAAAATAACGGCAGCATATTGATAGCTATGAACCAGTTCATTTTGCGATTGAAGTAATATCTCAAACCAAAGAATCGCTGAAAGGCAAGTGGCGAGTGGCAAAATCAAATCCAGCAATTTAATCTGTTTGATATATTTAAACAGAACATAGTTCAGGCTAAATGCACCAATAATGGCAATGATACGAATCACACCTGAAAGCATTTCTACGTCTGGCAGCACATAGCGATCTGCCCAAAAATAGATTAAAAATGCCAATTGAGCGAAATAGTTGACCTGTTTTAAATAGTCTTTCTGGTTATAGTACAAAAACTTGTAATAAGCATTTTTAAACTGTGCCGGAATACGTGCAATCGGGTCGGATAAAGCACGCTCAATACGGACACGATTCTTTAGGTCACATGCTTCTGCCTGTATAAGCGTATGTTTGGCAGAAGTGCGATTCATCGATTCTATGAGTAATTGTGATTCGTTTTTAACTGATTTCCGAGAAGGTTGATTGGGGCCTTCCATGATCAAGTTCCTATTTTAGAAGCGTTTTTATGCAACTGTTAACAAATAGTATCTAAAAATATCTACATTTGTATAGTATTTGTTCTGATTATTTAATTATATTTAGTTGTTTCGGATGAATTATATTTTTAAGGAATTGAGCGATTAGCGCATTTATCTGATTCGCTTTTATTCCTTGTATCGCATGATCTAAAGTAATTGCGGAAGTAGAGGGGGGTAACCGATAGCCCCATGTATATTCAAAAGCCATTGTGACTTTTTAAATTTGCAGAATTTCTTCTTTGAATATACATGGGAGAGGAAAGTTTAGCTTAGCTTTTATCGGCATTTGGTTGAACGAGGTCTTTAAAATCGGCACTAGAAGGGGCTTGATAGATTTTAAGACCAAACTCAGGTGTGATTGCAATCAGATGGTCAAAGATATCAGATTGAATCGCTTCATAATCTTTCCATGCAATTGTTTTACTAAAAGCATAAATCTCTAAAGGTATGCCTTCACTCGTGGGTTGTAACTGACGCACCAAAATCGTTTGGTGTTGGGCAATGCCTGAATGCTGTTGTAAGTAGAATTCTATATAGGCACGAAAGGTCCCAAGATTGGTTAAACGGCGCTGATTATATTTCGATTGATTTGAAAGTTGCTGATTAAACTGAGCAAGCTCTTCATGCTTATGATCAAGATATTGATCTAGTAATAAAAATTCTTTGAGTTTGTTTTGCTCATCCTGTGTCATGAAATGAATAGAGCTTTGATCAATATAAAGTGAGCGTTTGATACGACGAACACCTGACTGAGCCATACCACGCCAGTTTTTAAAGGTGTCAGTCACCAGTTTATTGGTTGGAATCGTGGTAAAGGTCTTATCAAAGTTCTGCACGGTAATGGTATGTAATGACATATCAATGACATCGCCATCTGCATTAAGCGACGGCATCTCAATCCAGTCACCAATTCGCACCATATCATAAGAAGAAATTTGTACCGAAGCCACCAGTGACAAAATGGTGTTCTGAAAAACCAACATGAGCACGGCCGCCATAGCACCAAAGCCTGCGAGTAATGTAAATACATCTTTTTTCAGGAAAGTACCTAAAATCATCAGGCCACACACCAAAAAAATGATCAATTTGACCAACTGCAAATAGCCTTTAATCGGTTTGTTTCTAGATTTTGGATTACGTTGGTAAATCAGATTAAAAATATTCAGTAATTCAGAAATTGCCAAAGCAATGGTCAAGAAGATAAAAGCCTGACAAGCCATCTGCACGATTGAAGTAAATTTCACAGATAAATGTGGGACTGTGGTTATGCCATTTAAGATCACAATTGCTGGAACAATGTTAGCAAAGCGTTTAATCACACTATGTTCTGACAAAATTTGACTATGGCTAAAGGCCATTTTAGAAACGAGCTTACGAATTCCACGCACCACGATTTGCTTGGCGATAAAATTTGCAATGATGGCAAAAATAATAATGAGACTGAGCGATGTCAGCATTTCTAACCAAGGGTATTGATCTGACCAATCTTGAATATTTTTAATGAACTGAAATTTTTCCAAAATTATCCTACTCTTATTGAAGTAAATGAAAGGCTTAATGATCAAACTATTGTAATTATGATGATTATATAAGCAATTTTATACTCGTAAACTTTACGGAGTTACGACATGTATAGTCCATAATGTTACTTATTTTGTGCTAAAAATGATTTTTTGAAGGTATAACCTAATTGATGAACTAAAATAAATAAATGTTGAGCTAAAAAAAGCCCCCTAATTTAGGAGCTTCATTAGCGATATGAAATGCTTACCACATTAAATCATCAGGAATTACATAAGCTGCATATGGATCTTCTTCATCCGTGGTTTGCTCATTCACTTCAGAATTATTCACAATAATAAAGCCTTCCATTTTCGCATTAATACGGTCGGCTAATTCTTTTGGTAAAAAAGCATAGTTGCTATTTTCACGTGCAATAACAAGACTACCCGCAACAAGGGCATTATAAATTTGCTGATTGATATAAAGCTTTTTGATCTTGGCATCATCGATAAATTGATAGGTCGATTCGCCATCGGTATCACGAATTTTATGCTGATTAATCATTTGCATGATGGCAGCTTTTAATTCTTTTTCTTGCAAAACTGCTTTACGATCTTGCTCTAAAGCATGATCTTTGGCCATTTTCTGCTGCTGATCTTGCTCAATTTTCGCCTTGATTTCAGCATCTTTACTTTCACCAGTACGTTTTTCATGTATGGCTTGTTTAGACAATTTTTTTGCCTTTTTATTATCGACCAGACCTGCTTTAAGCAGTTGCGCCTGTAATGCATTTTTAACCATAATACGTTCCAACTAATCGTGTATATGTCGATAATGAAAATAGATGATCCAATATACTGCGCTCATGACTAAACTGAGTGCGGCAGGAATCAGGAATGCGTTTAATTTTAAATAAGGATAAAGCCAACTGGCAAGTATGCCACCAACGATAAATCCCGCCAAAATTAATAAATGTAAGACCACACGTTTAGACTCAACCGGAAGTCCACGGGCTTTATAACCCAAAGCCAAACCTAAGTCCGTCAAAACACCAGAAAGGTGTGTGGTACGAATAATGGTACCTTTATAGTGGCTAACCATTGCATTTTGTACACCCATAGCCACACATGCCCAAAGCAAAGCGTAACGTGGAAAATAGGGCAATAGTAGCCAACACAGGACAATAAAAAAAGCCACCAAGCTTAATGGGACGCCATAACGTCTGGTTAAGCTAAAGTGACTATTTCCAAGAATAAGCCCACTATAAAATGAGCCAATCACATAACAGAGTAAGACTAAAATCAAATAAATAATCGTATTTGGCTGCCATGCAATGAAGGCCATGGCTAACATACTGACATTACCGGTCATGTGAGATACTGACTGGTGCAAGATGGTCACCAGTCCAAGTACATTAATCATTCCTGCATTCACTGCGAGGAAAAAAGCACCCAGTTGTATCCAAAGCGGTAAAGTCTGTAAAGGCATGGCCTCGCCTTAAAAAGTATCCAATATCAGGATATTATCTTAAACCACGGTCTACTGCAGCTGTAAATAATACGTCAGTCGAAGAGTTTAAAGCGGTTTCAGTTGAATCTTGGAGTACGCTAATAACCATACCAATGGCTACAACTTGCATCGCGATATCACTCGAAATACCAAACAGGCCACAAGCCACTGGAATAAGCAGCAATGAACCACCAGCAACACCTGAAGCACCACATGCAGAAACGGTAGCAACGACTGATAAAATCAACATTGTGCTGAAATCAACAGAAATGCCCAAAGTATGAACTGCTGCTAGTGTGAGGACTGTAATTGTGACCGATGCACCTGCCATATTGACAGTTGCACCTAAAGGAATCGCTACGCTTGCAGTTGACTCTGGTACACCAAGACGCTTTGCAAGGTCTAAGTTAACTGGAATGTTTGCAGCGGAACTACGTGTAAAGAATGCAGTGATACCACTTTCACGTAGACATTGGAAAACCAATGGGAACGGGTTTGAGCGAGTCATAAATGCCACCATTAGTGGGTTAATGACCAAAGCTACAAAGAACATGGTACCGAGTAATACCGCAAGTAAGTGCGCATAACTAACAAGCGTTTTTAGACCTGAGTCGGCAAATGTAACAGCAACCAAACCGAAGATACCAATAGGTGCAAAGTTAATCACTAAACGGATCACTTTATTCACTGCATCAGCAGCGTCAGATAAAAAGACTTTGGTGTTCTCTGATGCATGACGAAATGCAATACCTAAGGCAACAGCCCAAGCCAAAATACCAATGAAATTTGCTTCAGAAATTGCTGTAACAGGGTTTGCGACAAAACTTAATAATAAGTTTTTCAATATTTCAGCAAGACTGCCTGGCGGCACAAGGTTTTCTGCAGCAACATCAAGAATTAATGTACTAGGGAATAAAAGGCTTGCTACTACTGAACTTAAAGCAGCAAGGAACATACCAATAGCGTACATCAATATAATTGGTTTAATATATGCATTACTGCTACCCACTTTGAAATTTGCAATGGATGACAGCACAAGTACAAAGACCAGTATCGGTGCTACGGATTTCAATGCCTTAATGAATAAATCACCAAGCAAACTTAAATAGGGTGCAACGCCTGGAGCAACAACAGCAACCAATACACCTAAAATAATGGCGATAATAATTCGGGTTACTAAACTCAAGCGTGTAAATGCTGAAAACATAGGAGAGCCTTGTCAGAATTACAATGACAAAATGATGAAAATTAGCCCTGTATTTTATACGAAAATGTCGCATGCTTAAAAAATAATTTAATTTAAAAATAAACCTTTGTTTTTTATAATCTATTTTTGTGTATTAAAATGTAAACCCTTCAAAACTCACTGTTTATCAAATTCGCATTGATTAAACAGTGAGCTAATAGGCCTTTAAATTTGGTACTCAGAACTGGCTGTCGCAAGCTCTTTAACTGCTTGATAGTGGGTGAGAAAAATTTGACCACTCAAATGCGTGAGTAGTTTTGAGTGCTGCAATTTGTCCATGACAGGGCCTTTGACCTCGGAAAAATGCAGTCGAATATCTAATTTTGATAATTCAGCATTTAAATCTTCCAACATTTCTAAGGCACTGAGGTCAATTGAACTGACGCTTGAGCAGTTGATAACAACATGTTCTAGGTCAATATTTTCACTGACTTCATTAATCAGGAAACCTTTAAGCGTATTGGCATTTAAAAACGAGATATTTTCATCTATACGGAGCGAGAGAATATGTGGTGCGGTATAGACATGATGGCGCTGTACATTGCGGAAGTGCTGTGTGCCCTCGACTAAACCGATCACCGCAATATGTGGACGACTAATGCGCCATAACAACAGAATAAAGGTAGAAATAATGCCAATAATGAGACCTGTAGAAATGTCGATACACACCACACCGAAAAAGGTCACCCACATCGCTATACCATCAGCTTTTGAATAACGCCATGTATCCACAAAAGGTTTAAAGTCGACTAATTTCCAAATGGAAACAATAATCGTGGCCGCCAAAATGACTAAAGGTAAGTCTTGGAAAAAACCAGTGAAGTAGAGACTGACAACGATAATCAGCAATGACGACAACACGCCAGCCATCGGTGTTTTTGCACCTGCATCTGCATTAACCACTGTACGAGATAAGCTACCCGTCACAGGAAAGGCAGAGCTAACACCTGCGCTTAGATTGGCTAAACCTAAAGCGATCAACTCTTGGTTACTATTGAGTTGGCTGCGTTGTTGTAAGGCAGTGGCTTGGGCGATAGACAGTGACTCAACAAAACTGATCATGGCAATCATTGTTGCACCGGGCAGTAAGGTTTGTACCAGTTCCCAGTTCCAATGTGGAAAGCTTAAGGGTGGAAATCCTGAAGGAATTTCACCGACGGTTTTAATGCCGACATTTTGCAGGTCAAATAACATCACCGATGCAATTGAGATCACCACTAGTATCAATGGAAGTGCTTTACTTAGAAAGGCAGTAGAGCCGAATCGAGATTGGATCGATTGAGTAGCCAACATTTTTGGTACATAGATTAAAAACAGTATGGCCAGCACACCAAAGATGAGTGAAGCAAAGTGAGTCAAACTTAGATATTCCCACAGACTCAAAACAAACTCAGGGATGTTGTTGGCTTTTAGCGGGACATCGACGAGAAACTTAAATTGACCTAGTGCAATGAGCAGAGCCGAAGCAATAATAAAGCTTTTAATGACAGGATGACTGATCAACTGAATTAAAAAACCAAAACGTAGCACACCTAGCATCAGAGAAATCAGTCCGACCATTAAGGCCAAAAGTGTAGCGGCTTCAATATAAACAGGCGAACCGACTTCAAATAGTGGATTGAGCGTGGCGAAGGTCATCATCGAAATGATTGCCACAGGGCCTATCGATAAGGTTGAGCTTCCACCAATGAGGGCGTAGACAATCATCGGTAAAATACTGGCATATAAACCCATGATTGGAGGTAAACCTGCCAGCATGGAATAGGCCATACCTTGAGGAACCAACATGGCAATCACGATCAGCGAAGCAAGTACATCAGATTTAAATTTCACGGGGCTGTAGTGCTGTAACCACTGCCAAGCTGGAAATTTCTGTAAGATATGAGGTTTTAAATCTGACATAAACTTATCTAAATCACAATTTCATATATATTATGCATAAAAAATGCTAAGAAGTCTTGTGCAATAAATTTTGAGCGTACAACATTGCAGTACATTTGTGGGATATATAAGAAACCATCATTCTAAATGAATTAATAAAAAGTATGAGCTGATTTAAAGCTTTGGATATTCGATATAAATATAGATATTGAAATTTTGAAGAAGTCTGGAGGGTAAATTTAGATATTGAATTGCTGTCCATTGCGATAATTCATCTATAGTGGTGCAAGAACAGCATGTCTGGCTTGAAATTTTAAAATAACTGAGTGTTATTTATAAGATTGGTTGCAATACAATTGGTAAAGAGTATTGAGAACTTGAACTAAATTTGTATCTTTAATTGAATAATAAATTTGCTTACCATCACGACGCGTGGTCACAACATCACTTTTACGTAACATCATTAATTGTTGTGAGAGGGTTGGCTGTTTAATATCAGTGATTTCTTCAATCTGAGACACATTCAATTCTTGCTGTGCTAGATGACATAAAATTAGTAGACGATCCGTATTTGCCAGCGACTTTAAAACGCCCACGACTAATTCGGCAGAATCACGCATAGTAGTGATTTCCAGATCGGTATTCATTGGATATGTCCATACGATTAACAACAGCTCAAGTATACGGATATCACGGCTTAATACATTGAATAAATAAGACAATTTCTATGGTTTTTTATGAAATCAAATATCATTAATTTTTATAAGTTTAAATTTAGTTAATCAGTTAAATTTATTGCTTGATTTTAGTGCAAGCTTTCACAAAATGCACATAAATATAAGACATTAGCTTAAAAAATCATGCACACTTTGAAAATAATTGTATCATCTAAAGATCGTATTCAATAAATACACAAGGGATAAATAGTCATGACAACAGATTCAGCTTTTCCAGCAACGAGTAATTTAGGTATCGCAGTATATAGTAATAACGCTGAAGCGATTGGTAATACACCTTTAGTTCGTATTAATCGTGCGATTCAGTCAGAAGCAACGGTCTTGGCTAAAGTTGAAAGCCGTAACCCAGCATTTTCAGTGAAATGTCGTGTGGGTGCTGCTCTCATTGCAGATGCAGAAGAAAAAGGTTTATTAAAACCGGGTATGCATATTGTAGAACCTACAAGTGGCAATACAGGCATTGCTTTGGCATTTGTTGCAGCAGCGAAAGGTTATGCAATTACATTAACCATGCCAGCAAGTATGAGTATCGAACGCCGTAAGGTGTTGAAATCTTTTGGTGCAAATCTCGTATTGACTGAACCTGCTAAAGGCATGAAAGGTGCGGTCGAAGAAGCACAGCGCCTCGTTGCCGAACATCCGGAAACGTATTATTTACCACAACAGTTTGAAAACCCTGCAAACCCTAAAATTCATGAATTGACCACAGGCCCAGAAATTTGGGAAGCAACTGGTGGTAAAGTGGATATTTTAGTTTCAGGCGTAGGTACAGGTGGTACGATTTCGGGCATTTCAAGCTATTTTGAAAAAGTGAAAAATCAGCCACTTTATTCTGTTGCGGTTGAACCGGCTGAATCTCCGATTATTGCCCAAGCGAAAAAAGGCGAAACACTGACTCCTGGGCCACACAAAATTCAGGGAATTGGCGCTAACTTTATTCCGGGTAACTTGGATCTAGACCTTGTTGATGAAGTGATAGGTATTGAAAGTGCTGAAGCGATCGAATGGGCACGTAAAACGGCTACTCATGACGGTATTTTAGTGGGTATCTCTAGCGGTGCTGCTATGGCTGCGGCGGCAAAACTTGCTGCGCGTCCTGAGAATGCAGGCAAAACTATTGTGGTCATTTTACCGGATGGTGGTGAACGTTATCTTTCGTCAGTTTTATTTGAAGATATTAGTGCTGACTAATAGGTCTGACATGAAAAAAAGCCCGTTCATTTGAATGGGCTTTTTTATTGATGATTTTGCTATTTATACTTGTCTTAAGCCGCGTCTTGATCATCGTTTTTGGCATTTTGTTGTTTTATTTTTCGTTTAGGCGGTTCATATCCTAACTTTCGAGCGATATATTTAAACAGGAAGCCTAAGAGTATGCATATCGTGACAGCAGGGATAACCACTTGAGTGAGCCAAACATCAATATGATCTAGACTCCAACTTAAAATTAAAAATAAAAAAGCACACAAATATGCGCAGTTAAAGCAAATGTTCGACAGTTTGTACATGCGAAAGAGAGTAATTCGTTTGGTGGTCACGAATCTCTATCTTACTGAATAATGAGGAAAAGTGTAGTTTTAATATCAGAAAAATAAACTAATTAAATAATCATTATTCAATATTATTGATTATGTTTTTAAATCTTCGCAATTCTTTATACCTTAAAGAAAAGCCTTGCTGTGAGTCAGAAAAACTTGACCTTCCCATTGTGGTAAAGTTTAAGCTATAGCCTAAAACAAGCACATATGATTGGGATGTTGCCATGACAGATTCGACAGAACGCAAACTTTTTGATGGCACACTTGCTATTGAAGGGATGACCTGTGCTTCTTGTGTGGCACGGGTGGAAAAAGCCTTAAAAAAAGTCGATGGCATCACTGATGCTCAAGTGAATTTAGCCACTGAAACAGCACATGTTCAGAGTGATAAAAATGTGGATTATTCTGCTGTAATTCAGGCCGTTGAAAAGGCAGGTTTTGGCGTTGCACAAAAGCAGATTGAACTTGAAATTGAAGGGATGACTTGCGCATCGTGTGTGGCACGTGTTGAAAAAGCATTAAAAACAGTTCCAGAAGTCATCGATGCAAAAGTGAATTTGGCAACTGAAAAAGCCACGATTACGGCATTGGCATCTGTTGAAAATTCTGCATTGGCGAAGTCTGTAGAAAAAGCAGGTTTTCATATTGCACAGCCCAATATTGAATTAAATATTGATGGAATGACCTGTGCTTCATGTGTGGCACGGGTTGAAAAAGCCTTAAACGCTGTAGACGGTGTCAATAAAGCAACGGTAAATTTAGCCAGTGAAAAAGCCTTTGTTCAGGCTCCCGCTTCAAAAACACAAGAATTGATCGCGGCAGTTAAAAAAGCGGGATACAGTGCGACCGTTGCTACACAACTACAACCGACAATGGCAGAAAAAAAAGCCGATGAAGCTCGGTTGCTCAAACGTGATTTAATCATCGCATTGGTACTCGCTGTTCCTGTTTTTATCTTGGAGATGGGATCACACATGATTCCAGCTTTTCATCATTTTATTGCGCATAATTTAGGGACACAAAATAGTTGGTATATTCAGTTTATATTAACCACTTTGGTGTTAATCCTACCCGGAAGACGCTTTTATCAGCACGGCATACCAGCACTTGCGCGACTTGCCCCGGATATGAATTCTTTGGTCGCAGTCGGGACTTTATCTGCTTATAGTTTTTCTTGTGTTGCAACATTTGCTCCGCAATTATTACCGCAAGGTACGGTTCATGTGTACTTTGAAGCAGCCGCAGTAATTGTGGCGTTGATTCTTTTGGGTCGTTTTATGGAGGCGAAAGCCAAAGGTAAAACATCGCAAGCTATTCAATACTTAGTCGGCATGCAACCCAAAACAGCACGTGTTGAGCAATCTGGAAGCTATATAGATTTACCGATTAGTGACGTTGAAACAGGCATGCTGATTGAAATAAGGCCTGGTGAACGTTGCCCAGTCGATGGTACTGTGGTGTCTGGGAATAGTTATATTGATGAATCCATGATCAGTGGCGAGCCAATTCCTGTCGAGAAAAAAGCAGGTGATCAAGTTGTCGGTGGAACGATTAACCAAAATGGGGCATTGAAAATACAAGCCACTGCGGTAGGTCAATATTCTGTTTTGGCACAAATTATCCATATGGTCGAACAAGCTCAGGG
Source organism: Acinetobacter sp. P37 (assembly GCF_057480965.1). Lineage (NCBI taxonomy): Bacteria > Pseudomonadati > Pseudomonadota > Gammaproteobacteria > Moraxellales > Moraxellaceae > Acinetobacter > Acinetobacter sp. P37. The sequence goes on from NZ_JBLIYY010000005.1 coordinate 104,536, forward strand.
TTCAAAATTACCGATTCAAGCTTTGGTGGATAAAGTCACGTTATGGTTTGTACCGGTGGTGATGGCGTTGGCCTTGATCACCTTTTTAGTTTGGTATGTTGTAGGACCTGAACCGAGTTTAACCTATGCCTTAGTCAATGCTGTAGCAGTACTGATCATCGCATGTCCATGTGCAATGGGTTTGGCAACACCAACGTCTATTATGGTCGGTACAGGGCGAGGTGCAGAGCTTGGAGTATTGTTCCGTAAAGGTGAAGCCTTACAACAACTCAAAAATACTCAAGTGGTTGCAGTCGATAAAACAGGGACATTGACGGAAGGTAAACCGAAACTGACAGATTTTGAAGTCACTGAAGCTTTTGATAAAAATCGCGTATTTCAGTTATTGGCCTCTGTAGAGCAGAAATCTGAGCATCCGATTGCCTATGCCATTGTTCAAGCTGCGAAAGAGATGCAAGTGCAACTTTTAGAGGTTGAACAGTTTGATTCCGTGACTGGTGCGGGGATTCAGGCGGTTGTTGAAGGACAAAGCATTTTTATCGGTGCAGATCATTTGATGCATAAACTTGGTTTAGATACACAAATCTTTTCATCACTAGCGGAACGCATGGGCAATGAAGGGAAAACCCCGCTCTATGTATCGATCGATCAACAGCTTGCTGCCATTGTTGCTGTAGCCGACCCGATCAAAGCCACAACCTTTACAGCCATTCAAGCTTTGCATGATTTAGGGCTGAAAGTGGCCATGATTACAGGCGATAACCGACATACTGCCACTGCCATAGCACGACAGTTGAAGATTGATCATGTGATCGCTGAAGTAATGCCAGACCAAAAAGTGCAATCTGTACAACAATTGCAAAAAGAACATGGTGTTGTTTGTTTTGTGGGCGATGGTATTAATGATGCGCCTGCACTTGCTCAAGCAGATGTGAGTATGGCTATTGGTACAGGGACAGATGTGGCGATAGAGGCCGCGGACGTTGTGCTTATGTCGGGTAATTTACAAATGGTACCGACAGCGATCGCACTGAGTACTGCGACGATGAATAATATTCGCCAAAACCTATTTTGGGCATTTATTTACAATGCAGCATTGATTCCTGTCGCTGCAGGTGTGTTATATCCATTCTTTGGCATATTGCTTTCACCTATGTTCGCCGCAGGTGCAATGGCACTTTCATCGGTGTTTGTTGTGTCAAATGCCTTACGTTTAAAAGCATTTAAAGGGCCAGTTTTTCAGGAGTCTTGAGATGAATATTGGACAAGCAGCGAAAGCTTCGGGCATTTCTGCAAAAATGATCCGTTATTATGAATCGATTGGGCTGTTAAATAATGCACAGCGCACCGATGCCGGCTATCGAGTTTACTCGGAAGCCGATATTAAAACCTTGAGTTTCTTAAGACATGCGCGTGATTTAGGTTTTTCTTCTGAACAAATGAAAGATTTACTTGGGCTTTGGAAAAATCAAAGTCGGCAAAGTGTAGAAGTTAAAGCATTGGCGTTAAAACATATCCAGACCTTAAATCAAAAAATCGCAGACTTACAGGCCATGGTTGAGATCTTGCAACAATCTGTAGATGGCTGTGCCGGTAATGATCAAGCCGATTGTACGATTTTAAATCAAATCGAAACGGGCATGGCTGAGTGCTGCCATACATCGAAGATTTAAACTTGCTTGACCTTACAATCGTGGCAAGGTTTATAGTGTTGTTATTAGAAAAGAAGGATGAATATCATGAAATTTCGTATTGATAATATGACATGCGGTGGTTGTGCCCGTAGCGTGACAGCAACCATTAAAGACTTAGACGAAAATGCAACGGTCACTATTGATGTAGCCACTAAATTAGTTGACGTTGAATCTAGTGTTAGCGCAGAGCAATTGATTAGCGCTTTAACCGAAGATGGTTTCCCACCTGTGATTGCATAACTTTGATATTGTCGAATGAATAAAAAAGCCGAACAATTGTTCGGCTTTTTTATTTATAAATCAATTTTATACGGCTGAAATTTTATCTGGTGTCATCAGCGCCTGATTAATATATAGCTTGATTAAGCGTTCACGTGAACCGATTGATTTTTGATAATGCGTTGAATTGAGGAGTAGGGATGCACCATAAGTGACCGTCCAAATATAGGATAAATAATCACGAATCGACATTGCGCTTTCAAGTGATTTTAGATAATCACTGGTCATATCCTTAATTTCAATAATACGTTCTTCACGAACACGATAGAGCTCTTCAAATAACTCTTTTAATTTACGTTCATTATTGGTTAAGCGTTCTTCAATGACATGTAATAATATAGTTCTATTAGAATTCAACATATTATAAAGCATATATTGTGAAACATAAGTTTTAATATCATGATTATATTTTTTTGAAATTTCTAATAATCGTTTTTCATTTAAAATAATCAGTTCTAAATATAATTGGTTTTTACTTTTAAAATGTTTATAAATCGTGCCTTTGGCAATATCTAGTTCACAAGCTAACTCACTTAAGGTGATGTCTTGATTATTATCTAATAGCAGGGTTTCTGCCATGGCTAAAATTTTTTCCTTGCGAAGGATAAAATTTTGTTGGCGTACTGAACTCATGATAACTGTTCCATAAACATCTTGAGGGTGAACAAGCCTAGCTTAAGCTAAATCTTGTGAATCTTACATTCCACTATGGTCTCAAATATTACATAAATTGGTTTAAAAATAAACACATTAGTAGAGTACGTAAAACATATAGAATTCATAGCATAAAAATAATGTCAATAAAACTGAACCCTTGAGGTCATTTTTTTGAAATAAAATTCCATTTTTATTTTTTTTAATTTATTGTCTTTTCGCTTTTACAACAAAAGCAGCATTTAACAAAACGGTCTTGGTTGTTATGTTATTAATACAACCTAAATTAAACATGATTATAGGTACTATTATGTTTGGTTTTAATCAATTACCAATTATAAATTTAGTCAATTCAATAAATTTATTTAATTGTAATAAAATAATGCTGCTCAAAATATCAGGTGGTTATTTTCCACTTGTCGGTAAAAACACATTATCTATATCCATTTTAGATATCTATCTGAAAAAACAGATCTTTAAAAAATCCACACAAAATTGATTTGATGATTTTGTGCGGGAGCGTGCAACTTTAAAAAAGTACTTTGTCAAAGACGCTGACAAAGCCTGTAGAAAAGGAAAGTACAATGCCAATATACAATGCGCCGTTAAAGGACATGGACTTCATCTTAAATGATGTATTCAATGCAGATGAGTTCTGGCAGTCAAATGAAAACTTAGCTCATATTGATATGGCGACTGCAAATGCCATTTTAGAAGAAATGGCTAAGTTTTCTAAAAACGTTATTCTAGACTTGAACCGTACTGCAGATGAAGAAGGTGGTGCGCAGTTTAGTAATGGTGTTGTTACTACGCCTACAGGGTTTAAAGACGCTTTTAAACAATTCGCTGAAGGTGGCTGGGTTGGTTTAGGCGCTTCTGAAGAATGGGGCGGCCAAAACATGCCGAAAATGTTGACAGTACTTGCTGACGAAATGATTTGGAGTACTAATCCATCATTTATGTTGTATCCACTACTGACTGTGGGTGCAGGTATGGCGATTAATGACCGTGCTTCGCAAGAGCAAAAAGAAACCTATCTTCCAAAATTTTATACGGGTGAATGGTCAGGCACTATGTGTTTAACTGAACCACATTCAGGGACTGATTTGGGGATCATTAAAACCAAAGCAGAGCCGAATGAAGATGGTTCATTTAATATTACAGGCACGAAAATTTTCATCACCAGTGGTGAACATGATCTGTGTGAAAACATCATCCATCTTGTGTTAGCAAAAACGCCAAATGCACCTGCGGGTTCACGTGGTATTTCATTGTTTATCGTTCCAAAATTCCATGTCAATGCCGATGGCTCAGTCGGTGAACGTAATGCTGTTTCAGCGGGTTCAATTGAACACAAGATGGGTATTAAAGGTTCTGCAACGTGTGTTATGAACTTTGATGGTGCCAAAGGTTATATCGTTGGTAAAGAAAACGAAGGTCTTGCGGCGATGTTTGTCATGATGAACTATGAACGTTTATCGATGGGTATCCAAGGGATTGGCGCTGCAGAATTTGCTTACCAAAATGCTGCACAGTATGCGACTGATCGTCTACAAGGTCGTTCTGCGACAGGTGTGAAATCTCCTGAAAAACCAGCAGACTCTATTTTAGTACATGGTGATGTACGTCGTATGTTGTTGAATGTACGCGCCAACAACGAAGCATCTCGTGCATTTGCTGTGTATGTTGGTCAGCAATTGGATATTACAAAATATTCAACTGACGAAGCTGCAGTGAAAAAAGCCAATGACCGCGTGGCTTTATTGACACCTATTGCAAAAGCCTACCTAACAGATACAGCCCTACAAGCTACTTTAGAAGCGCAAATGTGCTTTGGTGGTCATGGCTATATCCGTGAATGGGGCATGGAGCAATGCATTCGTGACTTACGTATTTCGCAGATTTACGAAGGCACAAATGGCGTACAAGCGATTGATTTAATTGGACGCAAAACCACGAAATGTAATGGTGCATTTATTGCCGAATACATTGCTGAAATTCGTGACTTTGCTGCAACCATGGCTGATTCAAAAGTTAAATCTGCAGCATTGCAAGTTTCTGACGAAGTTGAAGCATTAACGCAATTCATTATTGAACAATCTAAAACTACACCAGACTTTAGCAGTTCGGTGGCAGTCGATTACCTGCACGCTGTTGGTTTACTCAGCTTTGTGTATATGTTTGCGCGTATTAGCAAAGCTGCGGCTGCAAAACCAGAGAGCTTCTTCCAAAACAAACTGGTACTCGCAGATTTCTATGTTGAGAAAGTTCTACCTGACCTTGCTGCCCGTGCTCAACGCATTAAAGCAGGTTCTGAACTTATCATGCAGCTATCTGAAGAATACTTCACCGCTCAATCTTAAAGTTTCATCGAAACCACTGTGAAAAACATTAAGATGGAAAATCTGAGGAACCAGTCATGGTTCCTTGGGGTTAAAAGATTTAAAACAGGATGAAATAAGAAATGATTGTAATTGTAGATGGCGTACGTACAGCGATGGGTGGTTTTCAGGGTTCACTTTCATCTTGTACAGCCCCAGACTTAGGTGCTGCAGCGATTCAGGCTGTTGTTGCACGTGCAGGTTTAGAACCTACAGATATTGACGAAGTTATTTTTGGCTGTGTATTACCAGCAGGTCTTAAACAAGGTCCTGCACGCCAAGCGATGCGTCAAGCAGGCTTACCAGATACAACGGGTGCCACCACGATTAATAAAATTTGTGGTTCAGGCATGAAGGCAGTGATGCAAGCAGCTGATGCGATTAAAGCCGGTTCTGCTAATATTGTGGTTGCTGGTGGTATGGAGTCGATGTCAAATGCGCCATATTTACTTGAAAAAGCGCGTTCAGGCTATCGTATGGGTCATGGTAAAACCACAGATCACATGTTCCAAGAAGGCTTAGAAGATGCTGAGACAGGTTTATCGATGGGTATTCTGGCACAAGATATGGCAGATAAAAAAGGCTATACCCGTGAACAGCAAGATGCTTTTGCCATCAACTCACTCAATAAAGCCGTTGCAGCGATTCAAGGCGGTTTCTTCAAAAATGAAATCGTGCCAGTTACTGTTAAAAGCCGTAAAGGTGACGTCGTTGTTGACACAGATGAACAGCCATTAAGTGCTAAGCCTGAAAAAATCCCAACACTGCGTCCTGCATTCAAAAAAGACGGCACGATCACAGCCGCCAATGCCAGCTCAATTTCTGACGGTGCATCTGCTTTGGTGGTTACATCAGAAGAAACGGCTCAAGCGCGTGGTTTAAAACCACTAGCAAAAGTCGTTGCTTATGCCACAAATTCACAGCATCCGTCAGAGTTCACGATTGCTCCAGTCGGTGCTATTGAGAAAGTACTTGCACAAGCAGGTTGGGATGCACAAGAGGTTGACTTGTGGGAAGTCAATGAAGCATTTGCCATGGTTACAATGCTGGCGATTGATGGATTTAACTTAGATGAAGCAAAAGTGAACATTCATGGTGGTGCTTGCTCACTTGGTCACCCACTAGGTTCATCAGGTTCACGTATTATTGTGACGCTGATTCATGCCTTAAAACGCACTGGCGGTAAAAAAGGTGTCGCAGCACTGTGTATTGGTGGCGGTGAAGCAACTGCAATTGCGGTTGAACTGATTTAATTTGCCTCAATTTATATAAGTAAGCTTTTAGATAAGTACGTTTTTAGATAAGCAATAACAAACGCTATCTCAGTTCGCTGGGATGGCGAAAAAAGATGTTTATTTTGAGATATTTATTTTTTGAGATTTAATTATGAATGGTTTAGATCGCATTCGCTTACTCTCCCTTCGCGACAAAGTAATGTCTGCTGAAAAAGCGATTGAGTTAATTCAAGATGGTTCAGTGGTTGGTTTAAGTGGTTTTGGTGGTGCAGGTGAGGCAAAGACGGTTCCATTGGCACTTGCAGATCATGCAATTTCACATCCTCTTCGTATCACTTTGGCAACGGGTGCTAGTTTAGGAAATAGTATCGATGGTCGCCTCAATGCGGCGCATGCGATAGAACGTCGTTATCCGTATCAGGCAGATCCAGGTTTACGTAAAGCCATCAACACTGGCGAGGTCATGTATATCGACCAACACTTGTCTGAAATGGCCGATAATATTCGTCATCATAATTTGCCGCGCATTAATGTGGCCGTTATTGCAGCGACTGCAATTACAGAAGATGGTCAAGTTATTCCGACAGGTTCATGTGGTAACTCAGCCAATTTCATTGAAATGGCAGATCATGTGATTATTGAAATTGATAATACGATTAACCCAGTGCTCGAAGGTGTACATGATATTTATGTGCCTAAAGCGCGACCAAACCGTGGGCCAATTCCACTGACTCAGGTTGGTGAACGTATTGGTACGATTGGGATCAATGTCAGCCCCGATAAGATTTCAGCTATTGTGTTGAATGATATGCCAGATACCCAGTTTAAAATGGATGAACCTGATGCTGAAACCCTAGCGATTGCTCAGCATCTGATTGATTTCTTTGAAGGTGAAGTCGCAGCAGGGCGTTTGCCTGAAAATTTAGGCCCGCTACAGTCAGGTGTGGGTTCGATTGCCAACGCTGTATTTGCCGGTTTTGAGCATTCGAATTTTCATGATTTGGAAATGTATTCAGAAGTACTACAAGACTGTACTTTCCAGCTAATTGATTCTGGAAAAATGAAATTTGCCTCAGGCTGTTCAATGACGTTATCTGAGCCTTGTGCACAGCACGTGATGAACAATTTTGATCAGTACAAAGACAAAATTGTGTTACGTCCACAAGAGCTATCCAATAACCCTGAAATCATTCGACGTTTAGGCATTATTGCGATTAATACGGCGCTTGAGTTTGACATTTACGGAAACGTAAATTCGACCCATGTGACGGGTACGAAAATGATGAACGGTATCGGTGGTTCAGGAGACTTTACTCGTCATGCGCACATTGCCATTTTCGTAACCAAGTCGATTGCAAAAGGTGGTGCGATTTCATCTGTGGTGCCAATGGTGAGTCATACCGACCATACTGACCACGACGTTGACATCGTGGTTACAGAGCAGGGCTTGGCAGATTTACGTGGTCTTTCACCACGTGAGCGTGCACGTAAAGTCATTGAAATCTGTGCACATCCAGATTATCGCGCAGCATTGTTGAGCTACTTTGAACGCGCATGTGAGCTTGGTGGTCAAACGCCGCATATTTTAAAAGAGGCTTTGTCTTGGCATGCCACTTTTGAAGAAACCGGTTCAATGCGTCAAATCGTATAAATCTAAAGATTGAAAATATTTAAATAAGCCCACGATCAAGTGGGCTTATTTATTATGAAAGACTACAAATGTTTCAAAACATGACAAAAGAAAAACAGCGCCACTTGGTTTGAAACTTTTGCACAACATGAACGGTCTTAAGTTCTCTTCAAGGCTTTCTATAATGCAAAACTCATTGACAAAGAAGGTCAGTATTTTGAAAAAGATTCAATTATTTTCTGCGATGTTGTTCGCAGTTCTCCTCACTGCATGTAAACAAAGTCCAGCGCCTGATTATGCTGGAACATGGCAAAATACCGCAGTAGATCCGCAACTTGAAAATGCGCTGATTATTAGTAAAAATGGTGAAAACTATTTCATTACCAATACTTTAAAAGATAAAAAAAGTGGTAAATCTGAAAAGAAAAATCCTGTACCTGCATCTGTCGCTGAATCTGGGTTACTGGCTGTAAACTCTGGGACAGGTGCTGTTGAATTTGCGATTGACGAAAAAACGGGAAATTTAGTCGGGTCTGGATCCATTTATAAAAAAGTAAAATAGATCAATTATCTATTGATGCAAAAATATCAAAAGCAGCCTCTAAATTGGGCTGCTTTTTTAACTTTAAAGCGAATGTTTATTTGCTTTAACTCAGTTCAGAACCGAAGAGAAATCATGGATAAAATAATCCGCTTTATTTTTGATTTGCTCAATTTCGTGCTCTGAATATGCATCATACACGGCAACCACTTCAATGCCTGCTGCATTTGCAGCTTCTACACCAATGAGTGAATCTTCAAAAATTAAACATTCTTCAGGTCGAACTGCAAAATGTTCAATCGCCTGTAAATAGACTTCAGGATGCGGCTTAATATTTTTGACACTTTCACGGGTCAGGATCAGATCAAAGCTATTTTCAAAATGCAGCATTGGATAGATGTTAATATTTTTTTGATATCGATAAATATTTTGCAGGCTGGTCGTGGTGGTAATTGCCACCTGAATGCCTTGCTGAATGAGCTGTTGAACAAATAACGCTGCATGTGGTTTAAGCAAGATGATATGTTCTAAAAAATGCTGTGAAATGGCATATCGTTGCTGTTTGATTTGATCTGCTGTGTGTTGTTCAATCTTATAAGTATCTTTTAGATAGTTACAGTACATTAAGTAAGGGTCTGGTGTATTTTTAAATAATTGCAGCTGAATGTCACGTTCACGTTGAATTAAACCCAGTTGGATGGTTTGTCCAGTTAACTGTTGAATCAAATCTGCGTCGACCTGATTCCACACGCCAACAGAGTCGATAAGTGTGCCATCTAAATCAAAACAAACCAGTTTTTTTCCTTGAAGCATGTTGATATCCAAATTCGAGCTGTGTCTATTATGCGGACGGATTGGAGTGTTGAAAAGCCAAATGCAACTGAGCAGGCTAAACTGGCGTTTCATCTGCAATAAAAGTAATATTTCGTTATTGGCTTTTTGTATAATTCAGCAGATGATGCACAGCATAACTTGCAATATTTAATTAGGGATTAAATCTTTCGTGTTTGAATTGGACTGTAAACTTCTTAGCATTTTTTTTCATGTTTATAAGTACAAAAATGTGTCACAAGCTGCTGAACACTTGCAGATGAGTCAGCCTACAGTCAGTAATATTTTAAATAAAATACGACAGCATTATAACGACCCCTTATTTTTACGTATCGGCAATGAAATGGTGCCTACGGAGTTATCGCGTCAATTATTTCCTTTAGTTAGCGAAGCCTTGAGTAAAGTCGAAGCCATTAATAATTTTACGATTAATTTTGATCAAGCCATTTCAGATCAACAATTTACTTTGGCCATGACCGATGTTTCGCATTTGGTTTTATTGCCTAAAATCAGCCAATATCTAAAAAAACACGCGCCACAAATACGTCTGAATGTACGCCCGATTACCACTGAAACCAGTTATCAAATGGCGAATGGTGAAATTGATTTAGCATTGGGGTTTTTACCGCATTTGGAAAGCGGCTTTTATCAACAAAAATTGTTTGAGCAATATTATGTGGTGATTGCAGCTAAGGATCACCCACGATTAACGGGTGACACCATTACAACTGAGCAATATTTGTCAGAATCGCATATTGATATTGATGCAGGGATGGGGCACTACCATATTGAAAATGAGCTGCTTAACCTTGATTTAAAACGTGATATTTTGATGCGTTTACCTAGTTATTTAGGTGTGGGTTTGGTTGTGCAAGACACTGATGCGATTGCTACTGTGCCGTACTACTTGAGTGAAGTATTGCTTTCACGCGGTAACTTAAAAATATTTGATGCGCCGATTGCATTTCCAACCTATGGCGTGAAGCAATATTGGCATATGTCCTGCCATCATAAAACCAGCCATCAATGGCTGCGTCATATGTTCCATGAAATCTTAGTGAAGTAAAAAATATCATTAAAAGATCTCGCGCAGAAAATTGATTGCTAGACGTTTAGTGAATAAAAGCATAAGTATTCCACTAATCGATAAATGCAATTTTGTGATAAATATTGTCAATTAACTTATTTTTCATCATAAAGCTGACTGATTAGTATGTGAATTAGTTATCACTTTTTATGAAAAAAATATGAGCGGCAAATCTAAACCTTTAATTATTACGGCGATCGTCATTGTGGCGATCGCTGCTTTCGTATATTTCCAAGCTAAAAAATCTACTCCTGACACTTCAACGGCTGCAATTGCGCAAAAAGATCAGAAAGCGGTAGTCATTGCCTATCAAACGGGTGTTGATCCGAGCAAAGTGGCGCAGGCCAATGGCGATTATGAAAAAGACAGTCAACAAAAAATTGAGTGGAAAAAATTTGATACGGGCGCAGACGTTGTAAATGCTTTGGCATCAGGTGATGTCAGTATTGGCAATATTGGGACAAGTCCTTTAGCTGCTGCTGCCAGCCGTGATTTACCTATTGAAGTATTTTTTGTGGCAGCCAAACTTGGTGCTTCAGAAGCCTTAGTGGTGAGCAATAAATCAGGCATTGAAAAACCTGAAGACTTAAAGGGCAAAACCATTGCAGTGCCATTTGTTTCTACGGCACATTACAGCCTGCTTTCTGCATTGAAGCATTGGAATCTGTCAGAGTCTGACGTCAAAATTATTAACTTACGCCCACCTGAAATTTCTGCGGCGTGGGAACGTGGTGATATTGACGCGACTTATGTATGGGAACCCGCTTTAAGCAAGGCGAGTGCCACAGGTAAAGTTCTGACCGATTCTAAGCAAGTTGCAGAATGGGGCGCACCAACCTTTGATGTATGGGTAGTTCGTAAAGACTTTGCAGAGCAAAATCCAGAGTTTTTAAAATCTTTCGTTCAAACTTCTTTAAAGAAAATAGATGAATACAATCAAGATCCGAAAGCGTTTGAAGCGAATACTGCTTATATCAATAGCATTGCGCAATTAACCGGTTCTGATGCGAAAGATATTCCATTACTGCTATCAGGCAATATTTATTTGAACCAGCAGCAGCAAGCTCAAAGTTTCAGCACAGATTTTGCCAAGAATATTTTAGATACAGCGACCTTTTTAAAAGCCCAAGGCAAAGTAGATAAAGTCAAAGCCGACTATAAAAGCAATGTAACAGCCTTATTTGTTCAGCCTTAAGGATGTGAAAATGAGTATCTTAAAAGCGGAAAATATTAGCCTGACCTATCCTGAACAAGAGGTGGCTGTACTAAAAAATATCAATTTGAACGTTCCTGAATCGACTTTAACAGTTGTACTTGGCGAGTCTGGCTGCGGCAAAACGACGCTTTTAAATATTTTGGCGGGTTTTCAACAGGTGAGTGCAGGCCAAGTCAAAATTGATGATGAAGTTTTAACTGGCCCAGATGCAAGACGTGCTGTAGTTTTTCAAGAACATGCCCTACTGCCTTGGCTCAATGTGTCAGATAACGTGGCATTTTCCTTGAAATTAAAAGGCTTAAAAAGTGCAGAGATAAAGTCACAAGTCACATCAATTTTGGGGACTGTGGGCTTGTCGCATGTTGCAAATGCCAATATTTGGGAACTTTCAGGTGGTATGAAACAGCGCGTCGGTATTGCACGTGCCTTGATTAGTCATGCACCATTTATTTTGCTGGATGAACCCTTTGCTGCACTCGATGCATTTACCCGAGAAAGCATGCAGGAGTTTGTGCTCAATTTATGGATTAAAGAGAAAAAAGGTTTCTTCCTCATTACCCATGATATTGAAGAGGCGCTTTTATTAAGTAATCAATTGGTATTGATGACAGCACGCCCGGGGACAATTGTTGAAACGCTCAAGCTGTATTTTGCTGAGCGCTACCGTAAAGGCGAATCTATACGTGCGATTAAATCTGATCCGCAGTTTATTCAGTTGCGTGAAATGTTGTTTGAACGCTTAAAAGCGCAAAAATTACATGCGGTGGAGTCTTAATATGAATACGCAAATTCAAAAATTAAATAAGGCTCATCTAAGCGAAAATCGTGCAGAAACAGCAACATTAAACAGAAGTTCCTCTATTTCTATATTTAGAAAAAATTTGCCACTTATTGTGAGCATCGGCAGTGTACTGAGCTTGCTGGTACTTTGGTTTGTCATAACCACTTTGAAAATTATTCCTGAGCTATTTTTACCAAGCCCAGCAGCGGTTTGGCAGAAGTTTATTGAAGTCAGCCAGCAAGGTTTTATGAAAGCCACGCTTTGGCAGCATTTGGCTGAAAGTATTGGCCGTGTGTTTAGCGCACTCATTGGTGCTATTGTGATTGGTGTGCCTTTAGGTTTATGGATGGGACTCAACAAATGGGTACGTGCCGTATTTGATCCACTAGTCGAGCTGCTTCGTCCCATTCCACCGCTTGCGTATTTACCGTTATTGGTGATTTGGTTTGGTATTGGTGAAACCACCAAAGTGCTGCTGATTTTCTTTTCAATTTTGGCGCCAATTATTATTAGCAGTGCGCATGGTGTGATCAGCCATCAAAAAAACCGTGAACGTGCAGCATTATCTTTAGGCGCAACGCGCTTGCAGGTTTTGCAATATGTGATTTTACCTACAGCTTTGCCGCACATATTAACGGGTGTGCGCATTGGCTTGGGCGTGGGCTGGTCAACACTGGTGGCTGCAGAGTTGGTTGCTGCTGATCGCGGTATTGGTTTTATGGTGCAGTCTGCTGCTCAGTTCTTAATTACAGATACTGTGATTCTTGGAATTATTGTGATCGCGATTGTCGCAGTAAGTTTTGAGTTATTTTTACGTTGGCTGCAAAAGCAGTTGGCGCCTTGGTATGGCCAACAGCTGTAAATAGATTTAGAGATTGAAGAAGATTTGATTATGTCATTGCAAGCAAAGCAAATTAATCCAAATATTGGCGCTGTTATTGAAGGTATCGATTTAAATCATGCCGATACACCGTTGCTGCTGGAAATAAAACAGGCACTATTACAGCATCAAGTGATCTTTTTTAGAAAGCAGGCGCTTAGCGCACAGTCGCAAGTGAGGTTGGCAAAAACCTTTGGTACTTTGCATATTCATCCGATTTACCCTGCGATGGATGATGCACCGGAAGTGATTGTACTGGATAGCCACAGACAAGATTTAAGAGACAATGATCTTTGGCATACTGATGTGACCTTTAGTCAAACACCGCCGTTGGGCTGTGTGCTGCAAGCGATTAAAATCCCTGAGTTTGGTGGGGATACGCTGTGGGCCAGCGGTACAGCTGCTTTTAATGCGCTCAGTGAAGATTTAAAACAGCAACTACGCGGTTTGACAGCGACACATGATATACGTAAGTCTTTTCCATTAGAGCGCTTTGGCACAACAGCAGCAGACCGTGAACGCCTTGTAAATAGTTTCCGTAAAAATCCGCCTGTAGTGCATCCGGTCGTACGTACACACCCCGAAACTGGTGCTGAAGTATTGTTTGTGAATGAGGGATTTACAACACAAATTAATGAATTAAATGCACAAGAGAGCGATGCATTGCTGACATTCTTGTTTGAACATGCAGTGAAGGAAGAATTTCACTTGCGCTGGAAATGGCAAGAAGGTGATGTCGCTATTTGGGACAACCGCTGCACGCAGCACAAAGCGCTGTTTGACTATGGTGATGCGCACCGCATTATGCATCGTGCAACTGTGAATGGCTCGGTACCATTTTATAAAGCAGTCAGTTAATGCAATAAAAAAGTCCTGAATAATCAGCAAAAGCCCAATGCCCATATTGGGCTTTTACTTTTTTGAAAGATAAATTTTTAGAAACAGCCCAAAAATATTCAGTTAATGCACAAGGATGATGCATCGTTCAAATGCACATAGGTTCAATAATAGAGCAAAAAAGTGTTAGCCCAAGAATTTACATGCAGCGCTATACAGTCAAAAGATCGGTATTACTATTTTTTAAAACCGTAATACTAAATTGGCACAGCCTTTGCATTTCTACTTACATCATAAAGTGATCTAGGGTTCCGATACATTTCTATGTATGACCGTGACCGAGAGTTCACGGCTTCGTTTTAATTCAAAGCAAAGCTGCACGGAGGGATAAAAGCCCGGGAGGTAAACAGTTAAGAATTAGGCAGAGGCTGCAATGAGCACAACACATTATCATGATGATAAAGCACTATGGACTGAACTTTTACCGGGTGGACACCACTGGTCAGCGCGTATTCAGCGTGGGGCAGTATTACAGCTTAAATCACTTGGGCAAAATGCCAATGTGTCGCTGTACTGTGTAAACAGTGAAGATAAGCTTGAGCGCTACAACATGCCAGATAGCCTCAAAGGGCAACACACGGCGTATTTAAGTACAGGGCATATTTTGGCGTCGGATTTAGGCCGTGCCATGATCTCGATAGTCAAAGACGATCATGCTTGGAATGATGCGTTTTGTGCACCAAGTACCGCATCACAAATTGAAAACCAATTTGGCAGTAAAACTTTCCAAGATGCCCGTAATGATATGTACCGCAACGGCAAAGATAGCTTATTGCTTGAAATGACCAAGTTTGGTTTATCTGCAACGGACCTGAGCAGTACTTTAAATTTATTCTCTAAAGTTCAACCTGATGCCAACGGCAACTTAAGCTATGTTGCATCTGACAATACAAATCAAATCATTGAACTGCGCTTTGAAATGGATTGCTTGGTGTTCTTATCATCCGCACCGCATGCTTTAGACAACAGCACTGAATATGCACCTGCCGATGTTCAATTGTCTTTATACAAAGCACTTCCTTTAAGCGGCAACGATATATGTCGTGATTCATGCCCGCAAAATCAGAGAGCATTTCAAAACAATAATCGTTACTACGCACTCAGCGCTTAATTGGGGGATACAACATGACTGCATTAATGAAATTAGAAAAATCAGTATTAAGTGAAGTTTGTCCTGCCGGTAAAGCATGGATGTGCGAAGTCAAAAAAGGGCAATATTTCCGGATCGTTGACCTCGAAGGCAATCAAGCGGTGGATACCTTGTTTATCTCGAGCCAAAACCCTGAAGAACGCTATAGCGCTACGGATACCTTAGCCATTAACCAACAGATTTATTTAGAAAAAGGCACAGCGCTATACACTAACTTTGGCAACAAAATTGCCACCATCCATGACGATAACTGTGGCCGTCATGACACCTTAGGCGGTGCATGTTCATGTGAAAGCAACACTGTTCGCTATGCACATGACAAATTTCCAATGCACAGTTGCCGTAATAATTTCATGATAGCGTTGTCACAACATCCGATTGCAAAAAAACATGGCTTAAACGTGCGCCATATCGGCCCAAATATTAACTTCTTTATGAATGTGCCTGTGACCGCTGAGGGACATTTGAAATTTGATGACGGTATTTCTGCACCGGGAAAATATGTAGAGATTAAAGCCGAAATGGATTTGATCGTATTGATCTCAAACTGCCCACAACTGAATAACCCATGTAATGCCTATAACCCAACAAAAATTCAATTGATCATTCGTGAAGGCGAGGAGTAATACCATGTTTAATAAAGTCCTCATTGCCAACCGTGGTGCAATCGCTTGCCGTGTGATTCGTACACTCAAAAAACTAGGCATTCAATCCGTTGCCGTGTATTCCGAAGCAGACCGTGATTCTTTGCATGTGACCTTAGCCGATGAAGCGGTATTTATTGGCGATAGTCCTGCCAGCCAAAGTTATTTAAATGTCGATAAAATTTTAGAAGTTGCAAAGCAAACAGGTGCAGAAGCGATTCATCCCGGCTATGGTTTCTTGTCTGAAAATGCAGAATTTTGTGATCTGTGTGAAGCGCAAGGCATTGTATTTTTAGGGCCAAATTCGGCGCAAATGAAATCCTTTGGCTTAAAACATACGGCGCGAGAACTTGCGATTCAAGCCAATGTGCCTTTATTGCCGGGCAGTCAGCTTTTGGCAGATGAAGCAGAAGCGTTAGTTGAAGCAGCACGCATTGGCTATCCAGTCATGCTGAAAAGTACCGCAGGCGGTGGCGGTATTGGCATGCGTTTGGTGTGGAATGAAGAAGAGCTGAAAGATGCTTATTCTACGGTTTCATATCTTGCCCAAGCTAACTTTAAAGATGCAGGCTTATATTTAGAGAAATTTGTACAGAATGCCCGTCATATCGAAGTACAAATTTTTGGTGATGGTAAAGGCTTAGTTTTAGCACTCGGTGAGCGTGATTGTTCTGTGCAGCGCCGTAACCAAAAAGTCGTGGAAGAAACGCCAGCACCCCATATCAATGATGAGCAACGTGCCTATATTCAATCGGTTGCGATTGGGCTGATGCAGTCGGTAAGTTACCGTTCGGCAGGTACAGTTGAGTTTGTGATGGATACCGACACACAGGAATTCTATTTCTTAGAAGTGAATACCCGCCTGCAAGTTGAACATGGCGTGACGGAGCAAGTGTTTGGTGTAGACCTTGTGGAATGGATGGTCACTCTCGGTAGTGGTGATTGGGTTGTACCAACAGCAGAACTTGTGTCTAAAGGTCATTCGATTCAAGTACGTTTATATGCTGAAGATCCAATTAAAAACTTCCAACCGAGTGCAGGGCTTTTAACGCACGTTGATTTTGATGCCAATGCACGCAATGAAACTTGGGTGGAAACAGGTTCCAATGTATCGTCATTTTATGACCCGATGATTGCTAAAATCATTGTCACTGCAGATGATCGAGCTTCTGCGATTCAAGCCATGACCGATACTTTGGCGAAAACCTCTGTTGCGGGGATTGAAACCAATCTTGAATATCTACAAAACATCATCGACTGTGAAGTGTTTAAAGCCGGCACACAAACCACACGCTTCTTAAATACCTTTGAGTGGAAAACTCAAAAGATTGAAGTGCTACAAGCCGGCATTCAAACCGCCGTGCAAGATGTCACAGGGCGTTTGGGCTATTGGGATGTCGGTGTGCCACCCTCAGGTGCGATAGATCCATTATCACTGAATGTTGCAAACCAGTTGCTTGGTAATGCCTATAACACTGCAGGGCTTGAATGTACCCTACAAGGGCCAACCTTAAAATTCCATTGTGACAGCCAAATTGTTTTGGCAGGTGGTGATATGCCATCGACTTTGGATGGTGTTCAAGTTCCGATGTGGCAGACCGTGAATGTGCGTAAAGGGCAGATTCTAAAATGTGGCAAAATTGCGACAGGTTGTCGCACCTATATCGGGATTAAAGGCGGTTTGAATGTGCCTGAATATTTAGGCTCACAAGCGACTTTTACCTTAGGTCAGTTTGGCGGTCATGCAGGTCGTAACTTATTGATTGGTGATATGTTACCAATCACGGCATTTACAAGTGATGAAGTGAAAAGCCTTGCGCCGGAACAAGTGCCGTCATTTAGCCATGAATGGGAAATTGCGGTGATGTATGGCCCACATGGTGCGCCTGATTTCTTTACTAAGAATGACATTGATACTTTCTTTGCCAATACTTTTGAGATTCACTTTAACTCAAGCCGTACCGGTATTCGTCTCATTGGTCCAAAACCTGAATGGGCACGTGAGGATGGCGGTGAAGCAGGCCTGCATCCATCCAATATTCATGACAATGCCTATGCCATTGGTGCAATTGATTTCACTGGTGATATGCCGATTATTCTCGGTCCAGATGGTCCAAGTCTCGGTGGCTTTGTTTGTCCTGCGGTGGTGATCAATTCTGAGCTTTGGAAATTGGGTCAACTCAAAGCCGGTGATAAAGTTAAATTTGTGCCTGTGAGCTATCATCAAGCGAAACTTTTAAATGAAAAATATCATGCGCAATTAGAAGCAAATGATACGCAGGCTGTAGCATTTGATGAATCGTTCTATCCTGAGCTATCAACACTAAAAAACGCCGTACTCGATACTTTAAGAGGTAAAGATGGTGCGCCTGATGTGGTGTATCGTCCTGCCGGTAACAACTACCTGTTGGTGGAATATGGTGAGTTAGTACTTGATCTGAACTTACGTTTCCGTATTCATGCGCTGATGCAATGGGTTCAAAAGCAAAATATCACAGGGATTATTGACCTGACACCGGGGATTCGTTCGCTACAAATCCATTTTGATTCGATCAAGCTTGATCAAATTGATTTACTGCGTTTATTACAAGTTGCTGAAGCTGAATTGCCTGATGTGACAGAGATGCAAGTCCCATCACGTACCGTATATCTGCCACTCGCTTGGGAGGATTCGCAAACGCAATTGGCAACGGAACGCTATATGCAAACCGTACGTCCAGATGCGCCATGGTGTCCTGACAATATTGAGTTTATCCGTCGTATTAATGGTTTAAAAGACAAACAAGCGGTCAAAGATGTGGTTTATGACGCGAGTTATTTGGTCATGGGTTTGGGCGATGTATACCTTGGTGCACCTGTGGCAACCCCACTTGATCCACGTCAGCGTTTAGTCACCACCAAATATAACCCTGCACGGACATGGACACCTGAAAATGCTGTCGGTATAGGCGGTGCGTATATGTGCGTGTACGGTATGGAAGGTCCGGGTGGCTATCAGTTTGTGGGTCGTACTACGC
Source organism: Acinetobacter sp. P37 (assembly GCF_057480965.1). NCBI lineage: Bacteria > Pseudomonadati > Pseudomonadota > Gammaproteobacteria > Moraxellales > Moraxellaceae > Acinetobacter > Acinetobacter sp. P37. The sequence continues at coordinate 123,453 of NZ_JBLIYY010000005.1, forward strand.
AAATGTGGTCTCGTTACCGTAAAAACCCTGACTTTGAGCAAGGTATGCCGTGGTTATTACGCTTCTTTGACCAAATTAAGTTTTATGAAGTTTCAGAAGCTGAACTGATGCAGATGCGTGAGGACTTCAAAGCAGGTCGCTTAAAACTGCGTGTAGAAGAAGGTGTACTGAACCTCAAAGAATACAATGACTTCTTGACTGAAAATGCAGAATCAATCTCAGCATTTAAATCTATCCAACAAGCCAATTTTGATGAAGAACGTCGTCGTTGGTATGAAGCCGGACTTGCAGAGTATGTGTCTGAAAGTTTGGATGCTGTGTTGGATGACAGCGATATTCAAATTCCTGAAGGCGGTTGTGCAGTGGAATCGCACATGCCGGGAAGTATTTGGAAAATTGAATGCAAGTCAGGTGATATTGTGGAAGAAGGTGCAACGCTTGCTGTGATTGAAGCGATGAAGATTGAGATTCCAATTATCGCACCTGAACGTATGAAGGTTTCTGAAATTACCATTGAAAAAGGTCAGACTGTGAAAACGGGGCAGGTGTTGTTTACGTTGTCGCCAGTGGCATAAAAAATCCTCCCTAACCCTCCTTTGAAAAAGGAGGGAATTTCCCCTCTTTATTAAAGAGGGGTTAGGGGAATTTAAGAATTACATTTTTCGATATGTTTATAAATCCGCTCACACAATGCTTTCGCTTTTGGTGTCAGTTTCCAACCAGAGTTTTCATCAAAATCTTTAATAATTTCACGGCAAAAATCTAATTTGTATTTAATAGTACCGACACCTTGACCATCGGCAAACAAAGATTGTGTGGTTTTTGATGAAGGTTTTTTTAATTTAATATCTAGGAGTTTACCAATACCATATTCTTTGTGATCAAAGTAATTTTCACTCGTTATATTGTTGGTTAAAGAAATATCATAGCTATCTTTAGTTTTAGATTTCATACGCTTGAATCTTTGAGTCGCGACTCTAATAATGGAATCCTTAGGTAGAGTATTCTCTGTTTCTTTACACTCTAAAATCAGATAATTGCCTTTCTTTAATTCACTTTTTAAGACTTGAACACGATCAGCCTTACTTTGAATATCACCATCAGCAATGAGTAACATTTCACTTGCAACAGCTTTAGCGCTCAATCCCTTATCTTCTAATTGGTCAGTATAATCATCGCTAAAAGACCAATGTACTAAATTACTGCCAGCATATTCCACGAATGTATAGTGATAGTTCGGCATAAATCTACGGTATTTTTTATAAACTTCCTGATCTGATACTTTTAATTCATCCAAATATTTTTCCATATATTTGGTGATATAAAGCCGATCTGTAATGCCTTCAACCCAGATAGTGCAATTAGCTAAATAAACCGAAGAAGGGCGCACACCCAAAGAAGCAAGTAAGTCTCGATCTCTGTCGCAGCGATAAATTTTAAAATCAAAATTGTTAGATGAACCAGCTTTGGGTTGTTTAACAAATTTTTGAATCATCACTTGATCTGATTCATCTGCCATATCAAGTAAATGATTGGAATGTGTCGTAAAGAAATAATAATGTGGAGTCTCATTTAAGTAGAAGTTCATCAGTTGACGAACCATACCCGCGTGCATATGTAATTCCGGTTCTTCTATAAAAAAGGCATGTGTTTCTGGATTGCCTGCTTTGTCTTTACTTTTTATATAAGCTTCATAAGTTAAGATTATCGCTTGTTGTAAGCCATCACCTAACTCATAAATAGGTCTTTGAGCATCTGAGCCAATTTTAATATGAACGACATCAATCTCATTTCCTTGTTCATCTTTTCCGAATTTTGGAATTAAAGTGACAGGTTCATTATCAAAAAAATACTGACTTAATTTTTCTTCATATTTTTTAATAAGTTCTCGGTGTTCAGGTTCTCCTAATAAGTGAGCTTTAAGCTCGTAATATAAGCGTTCTCCTGTAATTATATTTTCGTGATTAAATTTATTCTGATTCTTGAAATAGTCTTTTTGTGCACGCTCTATATAAGGATATTTTTTGTCTAAATCGGTTACAGGGCGCATGCCACGTAAGATAGGGATATAAAATTTAGTATTTGTAAAAATAGGATTTAGGTTTTGCTGAAGTTCTTGACTAAAATATGTTTGAGCTTGCTGAATATTATTATTTGAATAAATTCCTGATAGTTGATTGAATCTTGATAAGTGGGTAAGCGAATTTGAGAATAATGTGATTACAGAACCGATATTGGACGGTTTAATTTGTTCAATCGTTGTTAAAAAATGATTGTAATCATCATGTTTGTTATATTTTTTGCTAACGATTAACCTATTTTTAAAAGTTATTAATTTTCTGAATTGTAGTGAGTTATAAAGTTGCTGACCTTGAGATGTTTTAAATAATTCACGTAAAAACCTACTTTTACCTGCGTTATTTTTACCAATAAAGAAATTAAGTCGTTTGATTTCTATAACTTCATCATAACCAGTTTCACTATCATTATTTGATGTGTAATTTTCTAAATTTTCAGCCCAATAGTATAATTTTTCTGTCATAAAGCCCCCAAAATATAGAGCTAATTTAGCAATAAAACACTGCTTTTAAAAGATAATTTATAAATACATAAAGCAATTTTATCGTTATTGATTCAACGCTTCATTGTCCAAATGCTCTCTCAAAATGCGTCGCAACTCTAAAATGGCATCTGGAGACTCATGGATGGAATGTCCACCATTGAAAATCTTTTCAGACACCGCACCATCTAAATGAGAACTTGTATAGGGAACAATGCCATCCGACATTTTGCTCGGTTCAGTACTTTGCGTCTGATTTCCCATAATAGAATGATAAGGAATATCTTTATTTGGCATGATGTCAGCAGACAACAGCATAAAACGTGATTTTTGACTTAAATCTGCTGGCCCAGACTTAATCAGACCCATAGTTGAATTTTTTGCATTTGGGATTTCAACATTGACATCATTTAAAAAACTTAAAGGCAATACCACGATTTTTTTCGCCAAATTGGTAAACCAGCGGTCTGCATAGTCAGTACCATGATGCGGTGCGGCAATGAAAATTGCACGACTAACTGGCTTCAATGGTTTAAAGACAAAACGATCGCGGATAATTGGATGACGTTGTAACTGTGTATTTTGTTCATAGTTCATGAGTGGAATAGCTTGAGCGGAAATATCTGCATCACTAACCAATAAACGACTGATGATGCCGCCCATACTATGTCCGATAATGACAGCATCTTGAGCCGAAGGCGTATTGGGCTGAACAGTTGCAAATGCCTGTTTGAGTAAAGCATTGATTTGAAAACGACTCTCAAATATTGGCATATTGGTTGAGTAAAACACTTGCCAAACTTGGTAATGATCACGTAGTTTTTGATCACCCATGATGTTATTGGTCAGGCCGATCCACGTTTCAGGACTGCTGGCTAATCCGTGAACCATGACAATAATCTTTTTATTGGGTTGATAAGGCTCTAACATAAACACATGTGGCATGCGCAAATGTTCTTCCTTATTCAGAAGTGTCCAATAGCCAGATTGTCCTAATTTATTTTCGGCTAACCAAAGTCCATAAGGCACAGAATAATTGGCCGTTAGGGTATAGGACTGAGATTCAATTTTTGCCTTTTTAAATTGATAGGGATTAAATAATTCAACCTTAAAGTCTGATTGCGGCGACAAAATTTCACTAATGCTGCTATTGGTCTTGGCAGGCTCTGCGATCGCACTGACAGATAAATAGCGTGCAGTATGGATATTCGGGTTGGGTTTATTTGAATAATATTGTTCAGGGTCTAGTACAAAAAGCTGCGCAGCAGACAGATCCGTGGCTTTTTTGACTAAGACAAATTCAGAGCCAATACCTTCCTGACGGTTAATGGTTTTTAAGCCTGAAAAATTAAAATTATAGCTCGACAGTAATTTATCAATGTCCGCATTTTTGATTTCTGGATAATGCTCATAGTTAAAATGATAAAGTGATGAACCTAACATTAAACTTTCAGGCATTTGCTGATAGTCAAAACGGGTAAATGATGAGGTGATTAAACGTGATAAAGCCACATTATAAAAGGTGCGGACTTGTCCCTGACGCAAATCAAATAAGCGTTCTTCAGGGGCTTGAGCGGATTTAAATAGATAGACATAGCTGTAACGCAGACTGAAATCAAAGTCTGCAAGCTGCTGATCCATACACATTTTAATTTTGCTTGAAGCTAATTTTCCGCTGTGTTGTTTTAAGCTTTTTTTGCATTGTGGATTTTGATCGGCGCTTAAAGCACGTGCCATGTACAGCTCACTTGCTGCGGCATAGACTTGAGCAATATCTAAAGTTTCATTATTACGCATTTTGTGAATACAGCTTTCAAGCGCATTTAAACAAGATTGGTCGCTTTCATTCACCATTAACAGGATTTGATGGCTAAATGTACTGAGCTTCTGATGGGTTAATATGCTATCTGTTTTATTATTTAGTGACGCACTGAGTTGATTTTCTTGTAATTTGACCAATTGGCATCCACTGAGCAAACTCAGGCTGATGATACACATGAAACGAACAGGTAAATGCGTGAAAGGCATCATTGGAAAGGTCACAGGCATCTATTTTTTGTTATTTTAACCTTTATAAAATAGTAAAAATAGGGCAGGTATTACAGCACCTAATCTTAGAAGTACTATGTAAATTTCTTTTAAGATTAAGCTAATGTACGAATGCTGTGATACCGAAAAATTGATTTAAGATTCAAACAATGTCACGTGTTAAATTTAATCTAATTGTGCTGCTGGTTTTTTAAGGTCATGTTGAGCAGTTTGTGGTGAATGAATCGTAATTTATCCAATACTGGATTCGACAATGTAAATGGATATGCATCATCTAAGCCCATGCTGCGGTTCAACGCATTTAAATTAAAGGTCAAGGTCATCCAGTGTTGCAGTAGTAGGTCAAAATCTTGAGCGCCAATCGGGTTTTCTTTCAGTTCTAAATTATTCAAATCCGACTTATTGGTTTTGACCACTAATCCTGCATAGTAGGCTGTTTCTAGGGTGTCCATCATATGCAAATAATGCGCCCATGTTTCCGCCCAATCTTCCCAAGGATGCGTACTGGCATATGAACTGACATAGTAATCCGCCCAATTTTGTGGCGCACCGTCATTATAATGTCGTTTCAAAGCTTCACTATAATCTTGTCGTTCATCACCAAACAGTTCTCGAAATTCATCAATCAGCTCTGGGTGTAAATGTTTAATCAAATCAAAATAATAATGACCGCTTTCATGTCTAAAATGACCTAGAAGTGTGCGGTAGTTTTCACCCATTTTTATGCGCGTTGTTTCACGGTAAATCACATCTGCTTCACTGGCATTTAAGGTAATAATGCCATTGGCATGACCGGTCATGACAGGTGTATTTTCTGTTGGCATGAGAAAGTCAAAACGCAGCCCAAAACGGTCATCTTGACTGCGTTTAGGACGCGGCATGGTATTCAGTTGCTGCATTAAATACAAAAAACGCCGTTTGGCATGTTCCAATCGTGCCCAGTACACAATATGGTCTGGGTTATCTAAGTTGGGAATGGTATGCGTGAGCAGGCAAGACTCACAGTAAATTTCTTCACTGTCGGCAGGCACCATCCAGTTACATACCTGATGATGCTGATAATTATGACAAGGTTTAAAGCGGTTTCCCTTTATTTCAGGATTTAACGCAAGCCATAGCGTAGTGCTGTGCTTTTCAAAACAGCCCATTTGCTTTTCAGAGGCAATATAACCCAGCGCAGTCTGACAATTGACACAGTGTGAATTGGCAAAAAAGATTTGGTTAGAACATACCGCGCAGCTGAAATACTTCATAGGCGTTGAGTGATTAATAGAATGATCAATCAGTATAAATGATGTTCAATGTTGATGAAATAAATTGAATTCCGAGTTTGTTACATGTCGGTCAATGCTCTTGCTTAAGAACAACGCTCTTAAAAAAGAGTCCTTCATCAAATGATACATCGCAGCAATAGTGCAAAGTGGTCTCGATGAGTGCATTTATTGCACAAATCATGAACAGTAAAATTTAAAAGAAAGTTAAAAGAACAAAATAATCGATCATTTTTTGCATTTCTCACTTGGCACAGATTCTGCATTTCTATCGATATTACGAAATAAATATTTTGTATTACTCAAACAGGAGATGCATATGAACCGCCATCAATCTGCAACATTTCTGCATCAATTAAAGCAATTTTTTATTGAGCTACTGAGCGCCCGTGCGGGTTTCTATATTCAGTAAAAAAAATAAGGAACAACAGTGCCTAAACGAAAGCTGGCGCGTATCAGTATTACCGTGCCTGAAAAAACAGTTGATGCTTTGGATCAAAAAATTGTCGATCAGCATTATGAGAGCCGTTCTCAGGCCATTGTCGACATGATCAATAAGCATCTGATTGCCGATCAGGAGCAGCGTAACGAAGTAATGGTCGGCACATTTACCTTACTTTATGACGCAAGTAGTACGGCGCTACGTATTCAGCTTTTAGATTTACAGCAGCAGTTTTTAGAACAAGTAGTGAGCTCGCTGCATATTCAACTCGATGACCACAAAATTTTAGAAGTCATGATTCTGCAAGGCGTCAGTTCAGAGCTCAAAGTTATCAGTCAGCATTTTTCAGCACTTAAGGGTGTGATTAAAGGACATTTGGAGTTGATGGACGCTGTGATGCCGCCAATTCCGCAAAATGCAAAGAATTAAGGAGTTTTAAAATGGGCCAATTATATCGATCACAAGGTCAGTTTAAAGACCAAGTGACAGACCAACAGCAAGCACATGCTAATGCAGCCAACCATAGACCAAATCGTGCAAAGCACCATGCTCAATCTGTCAGCAATCCGAATACATCATCGTTTTTGAACACCAATACCAAATTTAACTGTAATGCCATCGGGGAAATCACACTATGATCAAAAAAGCCTGCTTATCTGCATCCGTTGTGACTGCCATCTTACTGGGTGGTTGTGACAATACTGCAAAAACTCCAGAACCAAACGCGCAAGCAGAAGGTACAGTCAATACAAAAGCCATCACGATCGGCTATAGCGACTGGCCTGGTTTTGTCGCATGGCAAGTTGCTATTGAAAAAGGCTGGTTGAAAGAAGCCGGCGTCAATGTAGACTTTAAATGGTTTGATTATTCAGCTTCACTATCTGCATTTGCGGCAAATCAGTTGGATGCTGTTTTAGTCACCAATGGTGACAACTTAGTCACGGGTTCTGGCGGCACGAAAGGCGTCATGATTATGGCGACGGACTATTCTGCGGGTAATGATGTCATCATCGCGAAAGATGGCATCAATAGCCTTGCCGATTTGAAAGGAAAAAGTGTAGCGACAGAAAAAGGCTTGGTTGATCATTTGCTTTTGACGATGGCTTTGGATGATGCAAAAATTCAAGCCTCTGAAGTGAAGTTAGTCAACACTATGACCAATGAGCTGCCACAAGTATTTGCCAGTCCTGATATTGCAGCGATTGCCGTGTGGCAACCGGTCGCAAATCAAGCACTGAAAGCTGTTGCTGGATCTAAAATCATTTATACATCGAAAGATAAACCTGGTCTGATTTACGACACATTAACCGTCAATATGACACATTTATCTGCCAACAAAGAAGAGTGGAAAAAAATCATTCAAGTTTGGGATAAAACAGTTAAATACATGAACGACCCTGCAACGCATGCCGATGCAGTGAAAATCATGTCAAATCGCGTTGGCGTTGATCCTGCACAGTATGAACAGTTTATTGGAGGCACACATTTACTGGATTTAGCTGCCAACAAACAAGTCTTTAAAAAAGGAACTGGTTTTGACTCTATTTATGGTTCTAGCTACCACGTAAATAAATTTAATGTTGCTAATGGCATTTATAAAACTGAAATGGATGTCGATGGATCAATCTATCCAGCTTTGGTTGAAGAACTGAAATAAGTTGAAACGTAAATAAAATAAGCTCTGAATAGTATAAATGCTTCAGGGCTAACAACATCAAATTAATATTCATAAAAAATAACGAAGGGCAGAACTCAAGCTTCTTCATCCATCGCATTTGAGTAAAACTTCACACCCAATTTGATTCGGTCACGGCCTTGGCTCATACGCCAGCGGTTGGTATCGCGCAGTGAATACACACAGCCACAGTATTCCTGCTGATAAAATTCTTCTTTTTTACTGATTTCCAGCATGCGTACAGCACCGCCATTTTTACGCCAGTTATAGTCCCAATAGGTTATTCCGTCATAATGTGAAGCCGAACGATGACCACAGTCATTAATCTGCTGCATATTTTTCCAGCGTGAAATACCTAGTGAACTGCTGATTAGGCTAAAGCCATGTTCTGCTGCATATAATGCCGTACGTTCAAAGCGCATATCAAAACACATCGTGCAACGAATGCCTTTTTCAGGCTCATTCTCCATGCCTTTGGCGCGTTCAAACCAGTTGTCTGTGTCGTAATCACAGTCGATAAACGGAATATTGTGTTTTTCTGCAAAGCGGATATTTTCCTCTTTACGGATTTCATATTCTTTTACTGGATGAATATTGGGATTGTAAAAGAAAATTGAAAAATCGATACCTGATTCAATTAAAGTTTCCATGACTTCGCCAGAGCAGGGTGCACAGCAAGAGTGGAGTAAAAGCTTGTCATGACCTACTGGGAGAGTCAGTGTCTGACGTTCTAATTTATTAGACATGATTTTAAGAATGTATAAGTATAAACCGAATATTTTAGTGATTCCTTAACATACCAAAGCTCGAATATGCTGATTTTTTCTAAGTATAAGTTGAGTCATATTCAGTATATTGACTAAAAAGCTGAAACGACATGAATATATGCTTATTTCATATTTGGTTTATCTATTTATGGCAAGGTTTAAGAACTTTATAGCTCAGGGCAAAAGTATATTAGTGTTACAGATTCAATATTAAAACAATTAGTGATTTGATCTTTTTTCATTTTAAAGTTAGAAAAATTCACCCGAATGAATAAATCGCTGAATTTTGAGAGTGGAGATATTGAGCCAATCTGTACGATTCGACGCATTTCAGATGTGTGTTTGAATGAAAAATTATTCATTGAATTTTTTTTAAGCCTTTATTTATATTAAATAAAATTTAAATACTACCTGAGTGGCAGTTTTTTTATCGCCAATTGAATGATGCATAGTTGAAGAAAATTCATTGTATTTAAATCTTAAACATGAATTTATCTCACTTTGAGTTGAGGTTAAATCATTTTTATTCATCTTAAGTTTCACGTATAAATTACTCCATACAGAAATTTTGATTATTTTTAATTTTAGGGTAGTGAATCTCCATGAGTCATAAATTTGCATGTTCAATCAAACGTATCCGCTTTGATGAAAACTATAAACCAGCTGACAATACACGTTTAACAACGAACTTTGCCAATTTGGCACGTGGTGAACACCGTGAAGAGAATCTGCGCCGTACTTTGGCAATGATTAATAACCGTTTCAATAGTTTGGCTACTTGTGACAACCCAAATGCAGATCGTTATTCACTTGAAATTGACATCATTTCGGCTGAACTCGATGTGGAAGGCAATGGTCAAACTTTCCCATTTATTGAAACTTTAAAGAGCACCATCATCGACCATAAAACCAATGAACGCATTGAAGGCATGATCGGCAACAGTTTTTCATCGTATGTACGTGACTATGACTTCAGCGTGGTATTACCAGCACTCGGCTGTAAGTTCAATGAAAAACCTGAAGATTTTGGTGATTTACATGGCAAGCTATATCAACATTTGATCAATTCAGAGGTATTTAAAGCTGAATTTAAGAAACAACCTGTCATCTGTTTAAGTGTTTCAACGACAAAAACCTATTACCGTACTGCAAATGTGCATCCGATCTTAGGTGTGGAATATACCAATGATGATTATTCACGTACCGATGATTATTTTGCAAAAATGGGCTTAAGCGTTCGTTACTTCAAACCTGAAAATGCGACTGCACCATTGGCATTCTATTCAGCAAATAACTTGCTGAGCGACTATACAGATTTCGAACTGATCAGCGCGATCAGCACCATGGAAAGCTTCCAAAAAATCTACCGTCCTGAAATTTACAATACCAATGCGACAGCAGGTTTAGTGTATCAACCAAGCTTAAGTTTCGGTGATTACTCATTAACCCGTATTGTGTATGACCGTGTTGAACGTGGTCAGTTGGCGGTTAAACAGGGCAAATGGACGGAAGAGAACTTTATCCAGCCATATAAAGACATTCTGAATGAGTGGGCGGCTAATTTTAGTATTGAAAATGCAGCCGCAGCTTAATTTTAAATCACTTGTGATTTAAAGCAGCTGTTTTAAAGAATATGTTTCATGCATCAGTTAATTTGTGATCAATATTTATTTCGTAAAGAAATTTCCCTCTCCTTTTAAGGAGAGGGTTAGGGAGAGGATTTATATGAAATGCTCCCTCATCCTCTTGCGGAGCATGCTCCTCATCCCATAGGGAGAAGGGACTTTCAATATGAATTTAATAATCAATTGATAACTTTTTGGTTTTTGCAAAATTTAGAATATAGAGATAGAAGATCGAATATGGCTATTTTACTCCCAACTTCAACTGCTGGCAGCTTACCTAAACCATCTTGGCTGGCTGAACCTGAAAAATTGTGGTCAGCATGGAAACTTGAAGGCGAAGAATTATTAAATGCAAAACGTGATGCGTTGAAATTATCTTTGCATGAACAAATCCATGCAGGCATTGATATTGTCAGTGATGGTGAACAAACCCGTCAGCATTTTGTGACCACATTTATTGAACATCTTGAAGGTGTAGATTTCGAAAAGCGTGAAACAATGCGTATTCGTAATCGTTACGATGCAAGTGTCCCGTCTGTGGTCGGTGAAGTTTCTCGTAAGAAAGCAGTTTTTGTGGATGATGCAAAATTCTTACGCAGCCAAACCAATCAGCCGATCAAATGGGCACTGCCTGGCCCGATGACGATGATTGATACCTTGTATGATGGTCACTACAAAAGCCGTGAAAAATTGGCTTGGGAATTTGCTAAAATCCTCAATCAAGAAGCGCTAGAGCTTGAAGCGGCAGGCGTGGACATTATTCAATTTGATGAGCCTGCGTTTAACGTGTTTTTTGATGAAGTCAATGACTGGGGTATTGCGACCTTAGAGCGTGCGCTTGAAGGTTTAAAATGCGAAACTGCTGTACATATTTGTTATGGTTATGGCATTAAAGCCAATACCGATTGGAAACAGACTTTAGGTAATGAATGGCGCCAATATGAAGAATCATTCCCGAAACTACAGCAATCGAAGCTCGATATCATCTCGCTAGAATGCCAAAACTCTCGTGTACCGATGGATTTAATCGAACTCATCCGCGGTAAAAAAGTGATGGTTGGCGCAATTGATGTTGCAACCAATCAAGTTGAAACAGCAGAAGAAGTAGCCAATACATTACGCAAAGCGCTTCAGTTTGTAGATGCCGACAAGCTATATCCTTCAACCAACTGCGGTATGGCGCCTTTACCTCGCCAAGTGGCGCAAGGCAAACTAAATGCGCTAAGCGCAGGCGCTGCCATTATTCGCCAAGAATTGACCGCATAAATTCGAGCTGACTCAATTTCATGTAAGGGCAATAAGGAAATTAAATTTGCTATTGCCCAAACCTGAGAAAGAGATAAGCCATATAGACCATTGAGATTGAAGAGATGATTGAAGCAACTGATTTTAGAAATGCAATGTCTTTATTGACGACTGCAGTCAACGTGATTACGACTGAGGGTGAAGCAGGCATGCATGGATTTACAGCATCAGCCGTATGCAGTGTGACAGATACACCGCCAACTTTGCTGGTTTGTATGAATCAATCATCTCGTTCTCATGCGCATTTTCTTGAAAATAAAGTTCTGTCTGTCAATGTTTTAGGTGCACAGCATGAGCAAATTTCCAATGCTTTTGCTTCAAGCAAATTCAATTCGGAAGAGCGTTTTAAATTGGGTTCTTGGACTGTATTAGAAACAGGTTCACCGATATTAAAAGATGCTTTAGTTAGTTTTGACTGTCAGATTGAACAGATTCAAGAAGTGGGTACGCACAGTGTGTTTATGTGCCGTGTGGTTGCAATCAAGCAAAGTCAGCAAGAAGAAAGTCTGGTGTATTTCAACCGTGCTTATCATGCTGTGGGTCAAGTGGAGTTGGCTTAAACCAGTCAACTTCTTTAATACATCTCTTTAAAAGTATATATTTCGTGGAACTCATTACTTTCTTAATTATTGGCGCATTTGCTGGTTTTGCTGCAGGGCTGTTTGGTGTCGGTGGTGGTACTATCATTGTGCCATTGCTCTATATTGTTTTTAGCCAAATGGGTTATAGTCCCGATGTGATTATGCATTTGGCGCTCGGCACATCTTTGGCTACGATTGTTGTGACGTCTATCAGTTCATTGATGGCGCATAATAAAAATGGCGCTGTGATTTGGCCTGTATTTAAAAATTTAGCTCCGTCTATGGCGATTGGCTGTTTTGCAGGCGCAGGGATTGCAGGCTGGCTGTCAGGTTTACATCTGCAAATGATTGTCGGCGTGTTTTTACTTTGGGTGGCTTATACCATGTTTATGGGAGCAAAAAAGCCAGTCGATCCAAATAAAACACTACCATCTACAGCTAAACAAATTGCAGCAGGTTCGGGTATCGGCGTTGCATCGGCCATCTTCGGCATTGGCGGCGGCAGTATTACGGTGCCGTATTTAACGGCAAATGGCGTGGTGATGCAAAAAGCGGTCGGTACATCTGCCGCTTGCGGTTTACCCATTGCCATTGCTGGCGCATTAGGTTTTATGTTCTTCGGCATGCAGCAGCATGTTGAAATTCCAAATACCATTGGCTTTATTCATATTTATGCCTTTTTGGGCATTAGTGTGATGAGTTTCTTTACGGCTAAATATGGCGCGAAAACTGCGCATGCGCTTTCACCAGCAGTACTGAAAAAATGTTTTGCTGTGCTGTTATGTATTGTTGGATGCTTTTTTCTAGTGAAAGGCATTTTATAGAAGCCGACTGATCACAGTTAATTCATTCGAAACGTATGCTCTAGTGTGCAACAGCAAGCTAGAGCATTTTTATCTATAGCAATTTAAGTCTTTAAAATTTCAGAGATATTATTTAAAAACTTCATTTTAAAACTGACATTTCAAAGCTCTGTGCTTTTAGAAAAAACATTAATAATCACAATGCCCAATAAAATAAAGGCCAAACCAATTATGGCAGGCAGGTCTAAATTTTGTTTAAACACAATCCAGCCCACGCATGAAATAAGCACAATGCCTGCAGCGGACCACATGGCGTAGGCCAATCCCATAGGAATCGATTTAAAGGTCAAACCTAAAAAGAAGAGCGCAATGGCATAGCCCAATACGGTAAAAATAATCGGTACTAGTTCAGTAAAGCCATTGCTGGCTTTTAAGGCGGACGTGGCAATCACTTCAGCAATGATTGCGATGAGCAAATATATAAACGACATTGATTTCCTATAGACATTCTACGGCATGGTACAAGAGGTGCTGTTTTTCATTTTGCAACCAATCTGTACTTTCTGTCGTGGTATCAGTGCGATGCTGAAATGCATAATGTGGAACATAAATATCCACCTCGAACATCAGCTGTATTGCTTGACCATTAATAATGACGTTTTGCATCAAATGTGTTTCATCAATAACTTTGAAATGATCAAAGTTAAGTGGTTGATCTTGTTGAGATGAGGTCGTTGTATAGTATTTATGCAGACCATCTATAGCGATGGATACTTCAAAGCTTTCAATCAGCGCTTCATACCCAGCAGGTGCAGATGGTATGTCTATGCTGGCAATTGTTTGCTGATCTGTAGGTAAACGGCTCAGTGCAAAGGCCACATACTTATCACAAATAATTAAACCACCATCCATCGGCAATAGTTGATGACTTTCTACATCGAGGGCTGACTTCAACCGCAGGCCTAAAAATAGCCCTTCATGCACTTGTTGACGCCAGTCTTCGACATACACATTGCTTGGAGAGAATTCTAAAATACAGTTGCCAATCGCGTGCAGTTTTGCAGGTTCTGGCCATTGCACATGATTTTGATAATTCGAGTGTGCTTTAACACCCCAAGACAATAATTGTTGTTTAGCATCCCAAAGAGTGTTGCCAATCCAGCCTTGACGCTCATTCACTGGCGTATTTTCTTGGCTTTTTAAACGTAGATCGATGGTAAAACTACGTGACTGAAACCAATACACAATGGTTTTTTCATCCGTTAAACCATTTGAAAAACTGATACTTTTTCGGCGAAAAGCACCATATAAATAGTCTGGAATAGGACCTAAAACCTCTTGGCTTGCTGGAAGCTGTGCTAAAGCCTGAAATAGATTCATGCGCTTGCTCCTTGTACTTCTGTATTTTCATCCATACCAAATGATGACAAAGGCACAGCATTTCTTAGACTCAGATCTCCTGAAGCGATACGTTTTTTGAGATAACTAAAGGTTTGCGCGGTTTGATTAAATAAATGTTCGCCACCAATTAAGGGCTGATATTTGGGTGCGTCAGTAGAATGTACTGGCTCAATGATCGTGTCGTAATTACAGGCACAGAACAGAGGAAAAGAGTAGCGCTCTTCAGAGACTTTTTTAACACGGTGCTTGGTGGCCAAATATTTGCCATTCGACAAAATTTCCATCATGTCGCCAATATTCATCACCAAGGTATTTTCAATCAATGGAATATCTATCCATTCACCTTGTTTATTGAGTACCTGTAAACCCGGTGCCGTCGGCAAGAGCAGTGTAAAACACTCATAGTCTGTATGTGCGCCAATACCTTCAGCGTCTTTCACTTCAGGGTTATACGGATAATGGATTAGACGCAGTTGGCTGGTCGGATGGGTAATTTTGCGATCAAAAAAATGCTCATCTACATTCAATGCTAAAGCAAAGGCCTGAAAAATCTGCTCGCTAATACTGCTTAAATGGCAATAATAATCACTGACGGAACTTTTAAATGTGGCATCATTTGGCCATAAAGTAGGGCCAAGCAAAGGAAATGCCGTAGTTTCACCGTGGTAATCATAATTGACGTCATAGGCTTCTTTTAAGTCGTAGCTGTTGCCTGCAAATTGTTCTTCACCAATTGGCACATAGCCACTATGATTTTTCGACAGCCCAATATAGTGTTGCATTTTACTGGCGGTATCTTGTTGAAAATAACACTTTGCAACCTGAATCAGTGATGTCGCAAAATCAAAATTGAACTGATCACCTTTTAAATAAAGAAAACCAACATCTTTACAGGCTTGATCCAATGCAGAGGCTACTTCTAAGCGTTCTGACAGTAGCGTGCTTTGTATTTTCGATATATCAACAAGTGGCAAAACATAAGATTCATTCATCTTCAATTCCTATAATGTTGGCCGTCCAACGCTGTAGTACATCATTTAGGCCGTCCTAAAGATGAAGAGGGATTAATCCAGTTATTTTTGCGTACTGACTTGGGTCATACGCGGAATTTTCGGTAGGTTTTCCATCGCTGGGTCGAGCTCGTCTTCCTGCGCATGTACCAAGAAATCCACCCGTTCGCGCAGTTGTTTAAATTCAGGACTCAGCATGAGTTCAGGATTACGAGGACGGGGTAAATCGACCTCAATTATTTCTTTAATTTCACCAGGATTGGCTTTGAGCGCCACAATACGATCCGCCAATAGAATCGCTTCATCCATGTCGTGGGTCACAAAAATGATGGTGATATCAATGTTTTGCCAAAGATCCATTAAATGTTTTTGCATTTTTTGACGGGTATGCGGGTCAAGCGCGCCAAATGGCTCATCCATCAATAATATTTTGGGTTCATTGACCAATGCGCGGGCAATGGCAACGCGCTGTTTCATCCCACCAGAAAGCTCATGCGGGTACTGATCTTGGTATTTTTCTAGACCAATAATATCAATCCATTCGCGGGCGCTGGATTCAGCCGAAGCATTGCTGGCACCTTTCATTAAAGGGCCGAACATCACATTTTCTTTGACGGTTTTCCATGGAAAAAGCGTGTAGCCTTGAAACACCATGCCACGCTCAGGGCTTGGGCCTTCAATGGCTTGGCCATCGACCAGCAATTCACCGCTACTGTAAGGGTCAAGTCCAGCCACAATTCGGCTCAAGGTCGATTTACCGCAACCCGATGGGCCAATCACGCAGATAAATTCACGTTTATGAATCTTTAAATCCAACTGATTTAAAATAGTGCGTTCAGTTTTGCCGTGCTTAAAACTTTGTGTGAGTTTTTTTGCTTCTAAAATGACAGGTCGCGCATAAATTGCATCGAAATACGTGCTGGAATTAAATTCTGTGCTGTTCATTATTTTGCTCCTGCTTTCCATTTAAATAGACGTTGACCGAGTTTCATGAGCACCACATCACACACCAAGCCAATCACCCCAATGATGAGGATCGCGGCATAAACATTGTCAAAGTTTTGGTAACGCGCTTGTTGAGTAATAAACCATGTGATCCCAGAGGTTGTGCCAATCAGTTCAGATACGATCAGATAAGTCCAAGCCCAGCCCAGCAATACACGTAAGTCGCGGTAAATGTCGGGAAGCGCCGCTGGAATCACCACATGAAATAAGCTTTTTAATTTATTGGTACCTAGCGTAAAACCTGCTTCAATCAGGCCTCGGTCAACCATCCGTGTGGTATTGGCAATAATCAGAATTTGCTGAAACAGCGTACCAATCACAATAATGGCGATTTTAGGTGCATCATTAATGCCTAAAATCGCAACGGCTAATGCACCAAAAGCAGGAGCGGGCAAGTAGCGGAAAAACTCAACAAAGGGTTCGGTCAGTTGTGATATTTTTTGAGAAAAACCGCAAAGAATCCCGAGCGGAATACCGATGAGAGAGGCAATAAAAAAAGCGCTGAACACAATTTTAATACTGTGCCATAAGCTTTGATGAAACCATGGGGCATCAGGTTGGGCAGGTGGAGTTATAAAAGCCGTAACTAATGCTTTTGCTACTTCGTGCGGTGCAGGTAAATAGATTGGATTGACCAGTTTACCTTGAGGTGGTGCTAAACCTGCATTCACTGCAGATTGTGCTTCGGCATAAAACACCGCTTTGTCTACACGGCTATCGACCTGAAAATACGGCACACTGCCAGACTGCGTTATTTGCACCTGTGGATGCCATAAAAATGGCAAATAACTCACTGCACACCAAATGAGCACAGGAATTAAAAATGATCCTAAGCCAAGCAATAGCTTACTTTTTGGACTGAGCTCTCTTGCGACATAACCCATACTGACCAAGCCCCAATATTACTTTTTTAATAAAACGTAATACTATTAAGCAATTTGAATGCCAAACGCTTGTATGCCGTGTTTTATTGACCTTATGCAAAGTTAGATAGGCTATAAACAGCAAAAAGCCTGCAAAAGAAGCAGGCAATATTAGTTTTTTTGATCGATACTGATGCCAAAATGTGCTTTTATGGCGCAACCAATTGCAAAAAAAGTTTTTTCATTCCTTCACTCGCGCCAGCTTTAATCAATTGATACTGCTCAGGTACACGCTGATAATCTGCTTTCGGGTCGATATAAAATGCACGGCAGTTGGCAGGGATTTCGTGAATTAATCCAGCCACAGGATAGACTGCCAGACTTGTGCCAATCACAATAAAAATATCTGCTGTTTGTACACTTACACTGGCATCTTCATAGGCAGGAACTGCTTCGCCAAACCAGACCACATGTGGCCGTAAAGGATAACCCTCAGGGCATTTGTCGCTGTCTAAGTTTAAATCTGCACCTTCAATAAGGAAAAATTCCTGCGTATATTGCGCCTGAGGGCCAGAGCTTTTTGCGTAACGAATATTGCCATGCAGATGCAGTACATTTTGACTGCCTGCACGTTCATGCAGGTCATCAATATTCTGTGTAATAACTTGAACATCAAAAAAATCATCGAGTTCTGCAATCAATTTATGCGCTGCATTTGGCTCTGCGGCTAAAATATGTTTACGGCGTTCATTATAAAAACGCTGTACTAAAGCAGGGTCACGTGCCCAAGCTTCAGGTGTGGCCACATCTTCAATACGATGCTGCTCCCAAAGACCATCACTGTCACGGAAGGTATTGATGCCGCTTTCTGCGCTCATACCAGCACCTGAAAACACCACAATTTTTTGCATAGATTATAGCCTTATATTTTAATTGATGCGTCCATTAGGTACGGTTACATGTATTGAACGAATAATGCAGCGAATTTACTGTACTCAAAATATAGCGACTACTTCAACTCAGCTGATGCAATTCTTGTAGCACCCAATCGACAAATTTTTGTATTTGCGGTGAACTGTCTTGACTCGAGTGGACCAAATAATACTTTCTGCTACCGTGCAGTTTTTTATTTGATGCAATCACCAATTCTTTTTTTCTCAGTTCAGCTTCAATCAGCATTTGTGGAATCAGTGCCATTCCCATGCCATGACTGGCTGCAACAGAAAGCATAGAAAATAATTCATGCCTCTGCCCATCGAAAGGCTTGGGATGCTGAATTTGATGGGCTTGAAACCATTCTTGCCAAATACTTGGACGTGTTGTTTGCTGTAATAAGGGTAATCGAAGCAATTCTTCATCACTTAAATTAAAACTATGATCATCCGTCATTTCCGCATGGGGAAAATTGTTTTCAATCAATTTGGGAGAACAAACGGGAACCACTTCTTCATCCATTAAATAATGCGCTTGAATGCCAGGCCAATGCTCAATTTGCTGTTGCGTTCCTGCAAAAATAGCTGCGTCAAAGACATTTTCATTAAACAAAAAAGGTTTGGTACTGGTTTCCAAATGCACGGTAATTTCAGGATGCTGTGCATTTAAATTATTTAATTTTGGCAACAGCCAACGTGTGGCAAAGGTTGGCACAACGCCCAGCTTTAAAGTACCGCCTAAGCCTTTGTGCGTCATGATATCAGAGGTGCTTTTTTCGATGCCTTGCAAAAAGGGTTTAATACTTTTTGCATATTGTTTGCCTGCTTCTGTGAGATCGACACCGTGACGCGTTCGGCTAAATAGCGTGACACCTAGATATTCTTCTAGCTGTTGAATTTGGCGTGACACAGCACTTTGAGTAATAAATAACTCTTGAGAAGCATGCGTATAACTTGCGTGTTTTGCAGCAGATTCAAAGCAAATTAAGCTTTGCAATGATGGAATATTACGCCGCATAGATAAAGTCCTTTTTATCGAGAGGTATCACAAAATGGCATATAAGAATGATTTTCATATACCACTATAGTCTATAAATAAAGCAATCCATCGCTTAAATCAGTGGCTAAAGTGCTTAACACGCTGTGAACAAAGCTCAGGTATGCGAAAGGCGCATATCTACATGCAAAATAATCGTTTGAATGAATCACTTTTCACACATAGCATCGAATAAAACAAAGAAAGCCCGAAAAAGCAGAGGATGCGATGAATCAAATGGTCAATGTAAAAAAACCAAAAGTACAATTTAACTGGCAAGATCCGTTTCTTTTGGAACAGCAATTAACTGAAGAAGAACGCATGATTCGCGATACTGCGCATGCATACTGTCAAGAGCGTTTACAGCCACGTGTACTCGAACAATTCCGCCATGAAAAAACCGATGCATCTATTTTCCGAGAAATGGGCGAACTTGGCTTACTTGGCCCAACGATTCCAGAGCAATACGGCGGCGCAGGTCTAAACTATGTTAGCTACGGTCTAGTTGCGCGTGAAATTGAATATGTGGATTCTGGCTACCGCTCAATGGCCAGCGTTCAAAGTTCTTTGGTGATGGTGCCCATTAATGAATTTGGCTCTGAAGCGCAAAAACAGAAATACCTACCAAAGCTGGCAACAGGCGAATACATTGGCTGTTTTGGTTTAACTGAACCAGATCATGGCTCTGACCCAGGTAGCATGATTACTCGTGCAAAAAAAGTCGAAGGTGGCTATCGTCTCACGGGTGCAAAAATGTGGATTACCAACAGCCCAATTGCCGACGTGTTTGTTGTTTGGGCGAAAGAAGTATCGCCTGAAGGTAATGTTGGTGACATTCGTGGTTTTATTTTAGAAAAAGGCTGGGAAGGTCTATCTGCTCCTGCAATTCACGGTAAAGTTGGCTTACGTGCATCGATTACCGGTGAAATTGTGATGGACAATGTCTTTGTCCCTGAAGAGAATGCTTTTCCAGAAGTACGTGGTTTAAAAGGTCCATTTACCTGTCTAAATAGTGCTCGTTATGGTATCGCTTGGGGCGCAATGGGCGCCGCAGAATTCTGCTGGCATACAGCGCACCAATATACTATGGACCGTAAACAGTTTGGCCGACCTTTAGCTGCGAATCAGTTGATTCAAAAGAAATTGGCGGATATGCAAACTGAGATTGCCTTGGGTCTACAAGCTGCGCTTCGATTTGGACGTATGAAAGATGAAGGCATTGCTGCTGTAGAAGGCACATCACTCATTAAACGTAACAACTGTGGCAAGGCTTTAGATATTGCCCGTGTTGCGCGTGACATGATGGGTGGTAACGGCATTTCTGATGAGTTTGGTATTGCCCGCCATCTGGTCAATCTCGAAGTCGTCAACACGTATGAAGGAACGCATGATGTACATGCACTGATCTTAGGTCGTGCGCAAACAGGCATCGCGGCTTTTAGTAACTAATTGAATTCAATATCAATAGGGCGCTCTGCATAGAGTGCCTTAGAGACTTTTTATGCAAAAATAAACTTAATCAATAAAGGATTCATCGTGAAACACTCTTGTAACTCTGTGCAATAGCCTGAGCAGTGATGAAATAAAAAGAATAAAAAAGGCAAATGTACAGACATAGGAATGCCGATGACTCATTTGGGAAAATGAGGAACAAGGAAATGAATAACGAAATGCAAAACGGAGCAGGAACGCTCAAATTGCCTTCTAACGTGGGCACGATGCATCGGATTACCAGCAACACTTGGAAAATGGCTTTTATTTTTGCCTTTATTTCCTTGGTGATTGATGGTGTAGACATCATGTTGCTGTCATTCAGTCTCACCAGTTTAAAGGCTGAATTTGGTTTAAGTACATTTCAAGCAGGTATGCTTGGTAGCTCTTCTTTAGCAGGGATGGCGCTGGGTGGTATTTCGGGTGGATGGGCGTGCGATAAATTCGGCCGTGTGAAAACCATTGCTTGGTCGGTCGTATTTTTCTCGATCATGACCTGTATCTTAGGCTTTACCCAAAGCTATGAACAATTTTTAATTTTACGTTTTATTGGCGCTTTTGGACTGGGTTCTCTTTACATGGCGTGTAATACGCTGATGGCAGAATATGTGCCAACCAAATATCGCACAACGGTACTTGGGACTTTGCAAACCGGTCAAACCGTGGGTTATATCGTTGCAACGCTGATGGCGGGTGCCATTATTCCAGATCACGGCTGGCGCATGCTATTTTATGTCACCATTATTCCTGCTGCTTTTGCCCTGATCTTTATGCGTTTTGTTCCTGAACCAAAATCTTGGCAGGAAGCAAAAATTGAGCAGATAAAACGCCGTGAATTAAAGCTTGAACCTGTACAGCAGCAAGCTGCAGCCAAGCAAAACGCACCTTCTGAAAGCATTTATAAACGTATTTTTGGACATACCAATCATCGTAAAATGTTCTTCTTTTGGATGTCGACCGCTGCATTTCTACAATTCGGTTATTACGGTGTCAACAACTGGATGCCAACGTATTTAGAAACTGAACTCAGCATGAACTTTAAAGCCATGACTGGCTATATGGTAGGTGCATATACCGCCATGATTTTGGGTAAAATTTTAGCCGGCTATGCCGCTGACAAATTTGGACGTCGTATTACCTTTGTGTTTGGTACGGTAGCTACGGCAGCATTCTTACCGATCATCATTTTCTATAACACACCAACCAACATCGCCTATTTACTCGTAACTTTCGGTTTCCTATACGGTATTCCATACGGTGTAAATGCAACGTATATGGCAGAAAGTTTCTCTACGGATGTACGCGGTACGGCTATTGGCGGTGCTTACAATATGGGACGTTTAGGCGCAGCCATAGCACCAGCAACCATTGGTATGATTGCCGCTGGCGGATCATTCACCATGGCCTTTATTGTAATGGGTGCTGCGTACTTTATTGCAGGTGTTATTCCGGGCTTATTCATTCGTGAACGTCAATATGATCCCCAGCAAGCATCACTTTCTTCAGATGCGGAAAAAGAAAAACTGGCAAGTGTAGAAACATATGTTGATGATGCAGAACAAAAAGCATCTGAAAAAACTGCAACAGTAAAATAAATAAAAAGACCTGTGCCATAGCTCAATACTATGGCACATCTGGAGTGAACTATGGGTGCATTAAAAGGAATTCGTGTATTGGACTTAAGCCGTGTTTTGGCAGGTCCTTGGTGCGGTCAAATTTTGGCTGATTTAGGTGCAGAGGTAATCAAAATTGAGCGTCCAAAAGTGGGTGATGATACCCGTACGTGGGGACCACCTTGGATGCCAAATCAGCAAGGTCAAGCGACGAGAGAATCAGGCTATTACCAATGTGCGAACCGTAATAAATATTCTGTAGCCATTGATATCGCCAGTGAAGAAGGGCAAGCCCTAGTCCGTGAAATTGCCCAGACGGCAGATGTCGTGATTGAAAACTACAAAGCAGGTTCACTTGCAAAATATGGTTTGGATTATGCATCGCTCAGTGCACTAAATCCCAATATCGTATATTGCTCAATTACAGGTTTTGGTCAGGATGGTCCACGTGCGGAAGAACCAGGCTATGACTTTATTATTCAAGGTATTTCCGGTTTGATGAGTATTACTGGTGAATCTGATGATGTAATCGGTGGTGGCGCACAAAAGGTGGGAGTCGCTGTGGTCGACATTCAGACCGGACTGTACTCAACGATTGCAATTCAGGCGGCATTGTTAGCACGGCAACATACTGGACGTGGTCAATATATTGATATGTCATTACTCGATGTACAGGTGGCGGCTTTGGCCAATCAAGGTATGAACTATTTGACCTCGGGTAAAGCACCCAAGCGTATGGGAAATAATCACCCGAATATTGTGCCGTATCAAACCTTTAAAGCCAAAGATAAGGAATTTATTATTGCCTGTGGTAATGATAAGCAATTTAAAGACTTGTGTATTGCGATTGGCTATACAGAACTGTTAGATCAACCAAACTATTTACGTAATCAAGATCGAGTGAAGCACCGTGAAGAATTAATTCCATTATTGAGTGCCTATTTTCTGACTCAAGATGCTCAAGTTTGGGTCGATGCGATTCATGCGGTAAAAGTGCCTGTGGGTGTAATCAACTCTGTAGAAGACGCATTAAATGAACCGCAAATTCAACATCGTCAAATGGTGGTGAATATTCCACATGCTTTAAATCATGATTTTAAAGTGATTGGATCACCGATGAAATTATCTGATACGCCTGTAGAATACCGTCATGCACCGCCGCAGTTAGGGCAGCACACAATCGAAATTTTGTCCCAATTTAAAACTGAAGCTGAATTAAATGAATTGGCTGCACAAGGTATCATTGATCAACTCAATCATCCTGCAGCTTAAAATTTCATGGGATTATTCTTCAAACTATTCTTCAATATATGGGCTTAAACGCCTATGTGGAATGAGTGGAGTTAAAAGTTTAGACCGAAGGACTCCAATACTTCGGTCTTTTTCAATATCAATATTCATTTACGGAGTGCTTTTAATGTTAATTTTCTAGATAAAGTATAATTATTCATCAAAGCTTGGGCCTGCAATACGGTCTTTATTTTTTTGTATGAAAGAGATGTCCATACTTTTGCGCCTTGATATTTTTTCTTAAAGCTATAACATTCAAATTCTGGATTATACACAAACCAATTTCCGCAATGCTGCACGCAATAAGCATTTATATGCCTATTTTTCAAGTCTACTAATTGCACAGCAAGATCATCGATACCACCTCCATTGATGAGAGTATATGTCTTTATATCCTTTATACGCTGAGTTTTAACATCTGCATAAGAAATCGTAGAACTAAAGCCAATGATTAAACTAAAAAGTAATATTGATCCGTTTTTTATATAGATGAACCATTCTTCTAATTGTCCATTTATTTTAAGAACGGACATTAAATCAAAGCCTTCAAACGAAATAAAGCCCTGCACAATGGCAAGGCTCTATTTTAATAACATTACATTGAATTTGTTCAGCTGCATATTATTGCTGTATAAAATTCTGCAAAGCCTGATTAAATGCATCTGGCTGTTCAATGTTTGAAATATGCGATGCATTAATTTCAAATAATTGGCTATTTGCAATGTGTTCTTGCATAAATTGACCATCTGCAACTGTAGTTACGGGGTCTTGTTGACCTGCAATAATTAATACAGGTACGTGAATAGACGAGATTTCATTGCGTAAATCCGCTTTAGCCAAAGCTTCACAACAACTTGCATAACCTTCTGGGCTGCCAGCTCCGAGGTCGTTACTCAAAGATTGTACAGTTGCCGTGTTACTTTGGATAAAGGGTTCTGTAAACCATCGTGATGCTGCCGTTTCTGCAATTGGTTTCAGACCTTGTTGACGGACTAACTGTGCACGTTCATTCCAAGCTGATTCTTGCCCAATTTTTGCAGCGGTATTGCATACAATGACATGGTTAAAGCGTTCAGGATGATGTATTGCAAGCCATTGACCTGTTAAACCACCCATCGATATTCCACAAAATGTGGCCTGTTGAATATTTAAATGATCCAATAAATGGATGACATCTGTACCCAATTGATCAAGGCTATAAGGCCCTTGAGGGGCAGAAGATGCACCATGACCACGTGTATCATAACAAATGACAAAATAATCCTGCTGCAGCGACTCTATCTGAGGCTGCCACATGCTGAACTTTGTGCCTAAAGAATTAGAAAAGACAATCGCAGGTTTGTTGGTATCACCAAAAGTTGCGTAATTAATCAAAGCATCATTGGATATAAATGTAGGCATATTTTGAATCCTTAATTTTATAAATCTCCTAAATCCCCCTATCAGAAGGAGGACTTTTATTGAGGATTAAACACGTTCAATAATCAAAGCGATGCCTTGACCGACACCAATGCACATCGAACAGAGGGCATATTGACCTGAAATTTCCTCAAGCTGATTTAACGCAGTCATAACTAAACGGGCTCCAGATGCACCTAAAGGATGCCCCAAAGCAATAGCGCCACCGTTTGGATTGACATGTTTAGCACCATCTTCCAAACCTAGTTCACGGGTAACAGCTAAGGCTTGAGCCGCAAAAGCTTCATTCAGCTCGATAACATCCATTTGTTCAAGGCTTAGACCTGTTTGAGCTAACAACTTTTTTATGGCAGGCGCAGGACCAAAGCCCATGATTTTGGGTTCAACACCCACCACCGTTGCTGCAATAATTTTGGCCCGTGGCTTCAACTTATATTTGTTGACAGCATCATCTGAAGCAATCAGCAGTGCAGCTGCACCATCATTGATCCCTGAAGCGTTGCCCGCAGTTACCGTACCATCTACTTTCACCACAGGTTTGAGTTTTGCCAAGCCTTCTGCTGTCGTCGATGCGCGTGGATGCTCATCTGTATCGACTATCAGTGGGTCGCCTTTACGCTGTGGAATGACGACAGGGATGATTTCTTTCTCAAAAAAACCATTGGTCTGTGCAGCGGCTGTACGGCGCTGACTTTCTAAGGCAAAAGCATCTTGATCAGCACGGTTAATGTTGAATTGTTCTGCCACATTTTCAGCAGTTTGAGGCATGGTTTCTACGCCATACATTTGTTTGAGTATTGGATTGATAAAACGCCAGCCCATGGTGGTGTCTTCAATCTTTTGGCTGCGTCCATAAGCACTTTCCGATTTACCCATAACAAAGGGCGCACGGGACATACTTTCAACACCGCCAGCAATAATTAAGTCTGCTTCATTTGCTTTAATTGCACGGGCTGCCGTCGCAATTGCATCAAGTGATGAACCACAAAGTCGGTTCACAGTTGTAGCAGGAACTTGAAAAGGTACACCTGCGAGTAGCGACGACATTCGTGCAACATTACGGTTATCTTCACCGGCTTGGTTCGCACAGCCGTAAATCACGTCATCAACAGACTCCCAAGCAATACTTGGATTTCGCTGCATCAGTGCCTTGATAGGTAAGGCACCTAGGTCATCGGTACGTACTGCTGCCAAACCGCCCGCATAGCGACCGAAAGGGGTGCGGATTGCATCAATAATATAGGCATTTTTCATTTTATAAATCCTAAAAACTCAGCTCCTCCCTTTTAACGGGAGGTTGGGAGGGATTTACAGGAAGTTAATTTTTTAAATTAATCCTCCCTAAATCCCTCCTTTAATCAAGGAGGGACTTTTTGCTTTATGCTGTCGTATCTATCAGCTTTGCACCGGTCATTGACTGTAATTCGTCAAAGCTCAGACCCTCAACTTTTTCAATCACTTTCATGCCTTCAACTGTTACATCAATCACGCACAAATCTGTGTAAATACGATCGACACATTGCAGGCCTGTCGCAGGGTATGACAATTCAGCGACAATTTTCGGTTCACCTTTTTTGGTCACATGGTCTGTAGTAATAAAGACTTTTTTCGCCCCAACAGCCAAATCCATTGCACCACCTACAGCAGGAATTGCATCTGGCGCACCAGTATGCCAATTTGCTAAGTCACCATTTTGGGCAACCTGAAAAGCGCCTAATACTGCAATATCTAAATGCCCGCCACGCATCATGGCAAAAGAGTCACCATGGTGAAAAAAGCAGCCGCCCGTTTGCATAGTAACAAACTCTTTTCCTGCATTAATTAATTCAGGGTCTTCTTCGCCTTTAGCCGGAGGAGGACCAAAAGCTAAAAGGCCATTTTCTGAATGTAGAAAAACATCTTTGTCTGTTGGTAAATAATTTGAAATTTTAGTGGGTAAGCCAATGCCTAAATTGACATAAGCACCATCTGGAATATCCTGTGCAACACGTTCTGCAATTTGATCACGGGTTAATTTGGTATAGCTCATGGTTCTTTCCTCACGTGATTTATGCAGATTGCTCAAGCTGTGCAGGTTGAACAGCCACGACATGTTGTACAAAAATACCAGGGGTAATAATGTGCTCTGGGTCCAATGCACCAAGTTCAACCACTTCTGAGACTTGAGCAATCGTCACATCTGCCGCCATGGCCATAATGGGGCCAAAGTTACGCGCTGATTTGTTGTAAACCAAGTTGCCCCAGCGGTCGCCCTGATGTGCTTTGATTAAAGCAAAATCAGCTTTAATTGGATTTTCGAGGACAAAATCTTTGCCTTCATAATTGAGTGTAGGTTTGCCTTCTGCCAGCAACGTACCGAAACCAGTTGGTGTATAAATTGGACCCAAACCCATGCCTGCAGCTTGAATACGGCAAGCCAAATTACCTTGCGGTACAAGCTCAAGTTCTATCTTTCCTGCACGGTATAGCTCATCGAACACCCAAGAGTCGGATTGGCGAGGGAAAGAACAGATCATCTTACGGACAGCACCAGCTTTGAGTAATTTAGCCAATCCATAGTCACCATTCCCTGCATTGTTGTTGACGATGATGAGATCTTTGATGCCAAGTTCTATCAATCCACCAATCAGTTCAGCAGGCTGACCAGCCGTACCGAAGCCGCCAATCATAATGGTAGATCCATCCTTAATTTGAGAAAGTGCTTCTGTTAAGGAAGCGGTACTTTTATCAATCATGCTACGATCCTTCATCAAGAACGATAAAACTATTTACCTGACTAACCACTTCAGTCATACAAGGCAGATAATCTTTTATTTCAAATATTTACAAACTTAAAAATGCAGAAAATGGACTCCAATCATGTGCTACACAATTGGAATCCAAACGCATCAGCTGTCATCACTACGAACAGAAGAGGGATGACGATTTAAAGCCATAACTTCAATATTCATATACGGGTAAAGGGGCAATCCTTGTAAAATGTTGTGTAACTCTTCATTGCTTTCAACATCAAAAATACTGATATTTGAATATTGACCAGTAATGCGCCAGATATGGCGCCATTTACCTTGACGTTGTAGATCTTGTGAATATGCCTTTTCTACAGCTTTAATTTCATTGGCTTTTTCGACTGGCATATCTAATGGAATATTGACATCCATGCGTACTTGGAAAAGCATTTCTCACTCCTAGCTAAATGTTATTTGCGACGTAAGTCATCAATTTTGTTTTCATCAATTTCAATCCCTAAACCCGCTGTGGTCGGAATCTTGAGTTCGAAATCTTGATATTGAAGTGGGGTTTTTATAATTTCTTCAGTTAGCAGCAATGGACCAAAAAGCTCTGTGCCATAAGCTAAATTGTCAAATGTAGAAAATGCATGTGCCGATGCAATAGTGCCCACAGGGCCTTCAAGCATGGTTCCACCATATAAATCGATACCCGCAAGTTTGGCGATTTTAGAAACCTCACAGCCTTCGATTAAACCGCCAGACTGTGCAACTTTGACTGCAAAAACAGAAGCAGAATTCTGCCGCGCAAGTTGATATGCCGTTTGCGGACCCATCAGTGATTCATCTGCCATAATGGCTATATCAAAACGACGAGTTAAACGGCGCATCGCGTCAATGTTATCGATCGCACAAGGCTGCTCAATCAGATCAACGCCACCATCTTGTAACAATTGAATGCCTTTAATGGCATCTAGTTCAGACCATGCACGGTTAACATCCACACGGATAGAAATGTCTGAACCTAACGCTTTTTTTATGGCTAATACATGCTCAACATCAGCTTCAACGGGGCGTGAACCGATTTTAAGTTTGAAAATATTGTGTCGTTTTGCCGCAATCATCTTTTGTGCTTCGGCAATGTCTTTTTCCGTATTGCCAGATGCAAGTACCCAAAGAACTGGTAAGCTATCACGTAAGCGACCGCCCAATACTTCACTCAAAGGCTGATTTAAACGCTGCGCTAAAATATCGAGTAGCGCAGTTTGAATGGCACATTTAGCAAAGCGATTGCCGTTAATATTACGTTTAATGGCTTGCATGGTTTGAGCTACATTCAAACCAGTGAGGGTTTTCAGTAAAGGACTAAAATAAGTTTCAATATTGGTACGAATGCTTTCAGGGCTTTCTTCACCATAGCCTAGACCACCAATCGTCGTCGCTTCACCCCAACCGATATAACCATCTTCGGTGGTGATTTTAATCAAAACAAGGGTTTGCGTTTGCATGGTTGCAACAGCCATCTTGTGCGGACGGATTGTTGGGATTTCCACGAGCAGGGTTTCAATCGACTTATACATCTTGCATATTTCTTATCTATCCAACTATTTATATACCCTAATTTAATGTAATATCTTTAACTAGAGCGATTTTGGTATTTTTAGATACTTAAAAGGTATATAAATGGAATTAAGGCACTTACGTTACTTTGTCACCGTGGTTGAAGAGCAAAGTATTACCAAGGCAGCAGAAAAATTATGTATTGCTCAGCCACCTTTGAGCCGCCAAATTCAAAAACTTGAAGAAGAGCTGGGGATTACGTTGTTTGAGCGTGGTTCTAGACCCGTGAAAACCACAGAAGCAGGTATGTTCTTTTATGAGCATGCTGTGCAGATATTGACGCATACCGCCCAGGCCACAACCATGGCACAGCGGATTAATGCCGTCGATAAAACTGTCCGCATTGGTTATGTCAGTTCGCTTTTATACGCATTATTGCCACAAATTATTTATTTATTTCGACAACGTAACCCAGATATTCATGTTGAACTCATAGAATGTGGTACACGCGATCAGATTGAAGCCTTAAAAACCGGTCGAATCGATATTGGTTTTGGACGACTGCGATTAACAGATCCGTCTATTAAACGTATTTTATTAAGAAAAGAAGCGCTACGTTTAGCTATACATAAAAATCATCATTTGGCTGAATTTAAAGACAAAGGCATTTATCTTTCTCAAATTTTAGATGAACCAATTTTTGCCTACCCTACGACACCTAAACCGAATTTTTCCACCCTCATCCAATCCATTTTTACCGAATTAGGACTTGTACCTAAACATTTAACCGAAGTGCGTGAAATTCATATGGCTTTGGGCTTGGTGGCGTCGGGAGAGGGCATTTCTCTGATCCCTGAAAGTGCCAGTGATATTGGCATGAAAAATTTGATGTATATCCCAATCTTAGATTTGGAAGCCTATAGTCCAATCTCTTTGTCGGTGCGCAATATGGATCATAGTAATTACATTCCAAAGATACTGGATTGCATTCGTGAAGTCTTTGTTGAAGAAAATATCGATCTGCGCGCCATCGATGCAGATGCATAACTAAGTCAAGGTTTCATGGTCGATGTAACACAAGATCCACTATTCAGATGATAGGGTCTTATGGAATATCAATCACTTCAGCCCAAAGCATCCTGATAAATACAAGACTGAGCTATTTCAAAAAACTTTTCATCTTCAATATTCAATTGATCATATTGCTGCATTTTTTGAATCATCCATTCAAAATCTGACGTTTGTGGCGCTTGGCTCTTGCCAAAATTTTGAATGATTCTTTTGATCCGATGAAAAGCCTCGACGTGAATCTGCTCAGAACAATCAAAACGGATGATGTGATATTGCTTTAACAAAGAAAATATTTCAGAAAAATGCGTTTGTTGAAGCAGATCGTTTTGGGCTTTTTGGATGGCAAGATGGATTGCGTTTAAGGTATTGGGATGTTTTTCTGCCCAATCATGAGTAAAAGCCAAAACCTTATCTGGTATAGGCTCAATAATATCTTGGCTATTGACGATGATACGACTATAGCCTTGTATTTCAGATTGCGTATTCCACGGCTCTCCGACACAGAATCCATCAATTCGTTGCGTTGATATTGCTTCCACCATATAAGGCGGTGGTAGAGTTGAAAAGGTCTGCGTTTGAGCGAGTTCTGTGTCGGCAAGTGCCAACCATTCTCTTAAAATATAATGATGAATCGAATGCTGAAAAACATGCGCCAACTGAATCTTTTGATTCTGCTTTATCGCAGATATGATTTTCTCTGCTGAATTAATTGGTAGATCTAATGCATGGATATTTAATTCATAGCACAGCTTTTGACTCAAACTAATATAAGCACAATTAGTACTGAGTGTAAGAGAGGTTTGTAAGGGAATGCCGAGATGGTCTTTACCCGTCACAGACGCAGGCAGCATGGCCGATAAGCAATGGGCAGCATCTAAAAAACCAAAAGCTAGACGGTCGCGTAAACTTGCCCAAGACGGTTCTTGAGTCAGTGTGACATTTAACCCTTGTTCAGCAAAATATCCTTGATGTTCTGCCCAGAGCAAAGCAACACAGTCGAGTAAAGGAATATACCCCAATTGAATATCTGTTTTTTCAAGCTTTTGCATGGTTTATTCCTTAAATTGAGACTGTAACAACGCTTGCGCATCAAGCAGCCGACGCGCCATTTCACCCATTGTCATACGGTGACTCATGGCATTTTTTCTCAGCAAATTAAATGCTTGATCTTCGGTTAATCCATGCATTTGTATTAAAAGCACTTTGGCTTTTTCAATATCTTTTCGATCGGCCAATTTGCACTTGGTTTCAGCCAAATCATTCAGCAGTTTTTTATGCTTTTTATATTGTTCAATTGAAATTTCTAAAATGCTATTCAAACGTGCAGGGTCAATACCATCGACAATATAAGCCGTGACACCTGCATCAATCGCGCTTCGGATGATTTCGAGACTCGAATTTTTAGTGAACAGAACAGTCGGTAAGTCAAATTGACTGACACAGCTTTCAATGACATCGCGATGCGGATGATCCATATCCAATAAAATCACATCTGCCTGAATATTTTGCAGATATGACATATTTAAATGATCAATCATGAAACTGGCGACCACATCAAAGTCATGCTGAATTAACGAGGCTTGAATAAATTCAGCGCGTTCTTGATCATCATCAATTAGGGCTATTTTTAGTTTTGGCATGCAAACGCTCAGACAGAGCCAAACAAATACGTATTGAGCTTGCTAAGCAAATTAGATGCCAAATCTAAAGGCAATACAAAATTTAAATCAGCTTCTAAGTTTGAGCATAGTTATGTGCGCATTTTCAAATTGAACCATTTCCGTGCACTGATCTTGTGCAGGACTGAACCACGCTTGAACATTTAGCTGCATCTCTATAGGCACATTGACTATCTATTTACCTTAATTCGCTTAATTTCTGACAGTTCGGCGTTCAAAGCCGCTATGTAAAGATGAATTGACGTCGAAAATAAAAACTTGGCATGGCTCGTGCTTAATACTTGTTGAGTCAATGAAGACTCTAAAAATTTGTTAGACGGCCAACGACGTCCGTTCTGATCGACTCTGTTATGTGTTAGCGACATAACCGAGTAATTCATGCGTTCAGTTCAGTCAGGAGAAGGTTATGTCTTCAAATTTAAATGCCAAAAAAGCCACAAAAATAAGTCTATTTAATTTTTCTTCAGCAGCAATGCGGGCCTTCCACATGAGTTGGCTCGCATTCTTTGTTTGCTTCTTTGCATGGTTTGCCTGTGCGCCGTTGATGCCAGTGATTGCAGGCGAATTTCACCTGACTAAAGATCAAATTGCCAATATTAATATTGCCGCGGTTGCAATCACGATTTTAGTCCGCCTGATTGTCGGCCCTTTGTGTGATAAATATGGCCCGCGTAAGACCTACACAGCATTATTAATTGTCGGCAGCATCCCAGTCTTTGGGGTTGCATCTGCGAATAGCTATGAATCTTTTCTTTTCTTCCGCTTGCTGATCGGTGCGATCGGCGCAAGCTTTGTCATCACGCAATACCACACTAGCATTATGTTTGCGCCTAATGTGGTGGGTACAGCCAATGCGGCAACCGCAGGCTGGGGTAATGCAGGCGGCGGTGCAACTCAAGCCCTCATGCCTTTATTGCTTAGCGCACTCGTTATGTTTGGTGTAGAGCAAGCGATGGGCTGGCGCATAGCGTTAATCGTTCCTGGTGTAATGATGCTGATCGTAGGCGCGCTGTATTGGAAATTTACCCAAGACTGCCCGCAAGGCAACTTTAAAGAACTGCGTGAACAAGGCGTTGCAGTCGGTTCAGATAAAAAAGGCGGTGTAGCCATTCTCATGCACGCTGCACGTAACTATCGCGTATGGATTTTATTTGGCGCTTATGCAGCTTGCTTTGGTATAGAAATCTTTATTCACAACATTATTGCGCTGTATTACGTCGACAACTTCCAATTTGGATTAAAAGAAGCGGGTATGGCAGCAGGGATCTTCGGTCTATTGGCACTGTTTGCCCGCGCGCTCGGCGGCATTGTTTCAGACAAAGTCGCGACTACCAAAGGCTTGGATGGCCGTACCAAAGTTCTCTTTGCGATGATTCTGCTAGAAGGACTGTTTTTAATACTGTTCTCGCAAATGAGCACGCCAATCTTCGCCATTCTTGCCATGACAGTCTTTGCGCTCTTCACCCATATGGCGTGCGGCGCAACCTATGCCTTGGTGCCATTCATTGACCGTGATGCTTTAGGCGGCGTGGCAGGTATTATCGGCGCAGGCGGTAACGTTGGTGCGGTAGCTGCAGGATTCTTGCTTAAAGGCATGTTGGATATTCAAACCACGCTGATGGTGCTTGGCGGTTTGGTGGTGATTGCTGCAAGCTGTGTGCTGATGATCCGCTTCTCTGTAGAGCATAAAGAAAAAGAACAGCGCTTATTTGAACAAGCTGTGAATGAAAGAAATCTAGCTGAAGTTCAAAACTAATACAAATAGCAGCCTAAGCGTATAGAGGCTTAGGCTGTGCAAAAGAAAATATTGCGGAGAAAGAATATGAAAATCATCATGATTGGACATGGCATGGTAGGCCACAAGTTTATTGAATCTGTACTGGAACACGCAGGTGATGATGTTGAATTAACCATTTTAGCTGAAGAGCCGCGTCTAGCTTACGACCGTGTGCACTTAACTGAATATTTCAGCGGAAAATCTGCAAAAGACTTAACCCTATGCCGCAGCGACTTTGCTGATGCATACGGTATAGATTTACGCCTGAGCACCAAAGCGGTTGAAATTGATCAGCGTAATAAAACGGTCACGACCAATCACGGTGATATTCTTTCTTTTGACAAGCTGGTGCTCGCAACAGGTTCATATGCATTTGTGCCGCCAATTCCAGGCAATGAGCGTGAAAACTGCTTTGTGTACCGTACCATTGAAGACTTGGATGCCATCCGTGCCGCAAGCTTCAATGCTAAAACAGGTGTGGTGATCGGCGGCGGTTTATTGGGTTTAGAAGCAGCAAAAGCGCTGCGTGATTTAAACTTAGAAACCCATGTTGTTGAATTTGCACCACGCTTAATGGCAGTTCAGATTGATGATCTAGGCGGTAAAGTTTTACGCTCGAAAATTGAAAATCTAGGTGTTAAAGTCCATACGCAAAAAGCAACATCTTGCATTGAAGACGGTGCAAATGCGAAGCATGTAATGAAGTTTGGTGATGGTTCTGAACTGGAAACCGACATCATCTTATTCTCTGCAGGTATCCGCCCACGCGATGAATTAGCGCGCCAAAGCGGTTTAGCCATTGGTGAGCGTGGCGGAATTGCGATTAATGACTATTGCCAAACTTCAAACCCTGACATTTATGCCATTGGTGAATGTGCGCTTTGGCAAAATAAAATTTATGGCCTGGTTGCGCCGGGCTATGACATGGCGCGTATTGCAGCAAAGCATGTGATGGAACAAAACTGCACGCTTTTCGCTGGTGCAGATATGAGCACCAAGCTGAAACTGATGGGTGTTGATGTTGCATCTGTTGGCGATGCGCATGCAATGACACCAAATTCTTTAAGCTATTTCTATGCAGATGAAGCAGCTCAGGTTTATAAAAAAATTGTCGTGAATGCAGAGAAAACTAAGCTGCTAGGTGCAGTATTGGTGGGCTGTGCTAAAGAATACAATGACCTGCTGCAAATGATGCTGAATGGCTTAGAAGTTCCAGAAAGCCCAGAAAGCCTAATCATGCCTGGTTATGCACAATCTGCAGGTAAATCGGGCGGAAGCGGTGTCGATCTGCTGCCAGACAGCGCAACGATTTGTTCATGTAACAACGTCTCTAAAGCAGATATTTGTTCAGCCATTGCAGACGGATCGACCTCTTTAGGCGCATTGAAAAAATGTACTAAAGCTGCAACAGCTTGCGGCGGCTGTGCGCCATTAGTCACTCAAGTACTTAAATCGGAGCTTCAGCGTCAAGGTGTAACTGTAAATAACCATTTATGTGAACACTTTGCTTATTCACGCCAAGAGCTCTATCACTTGGTACGTGTGAACGAAATCAAAACCTTTGATGACCTGATTCAACAGCATGGCCATGGTTTAGGCTGTGATATCTGTAAACCGACGGCAGCCAATATCCTAGCGTCATGCTGGAATGACTTTGTACTTAAACCAAGCCATGCGGGCTTGCAAGACAGTAATGACTACTACCTCGGCAATATTCAAAAAGACGGTTCATATTCAGTAGTACCTCGTATGGCTGGCGGTGAAGTTACTCCGGACGGATTAATTGCCGTGGGTCAAATTGCCAAAGAATATGGTCTATATACCAAACTTACAGGCGGTCAGCGTGTTGATATGTTTGGTGCACAAGTGCATCAACTGCCTGAAATCTGGGAAAAATTGATTGCTGCTGGTTTTGAGTCTGGCCATGCCTACGGCAAATCACTGCGTACGGTGAAATCTTGTGTCGGCAGTACTTGGTGCCGTTATGGCGTGGACGATTCAGTCGGCTTGGCGATTTATTTAGAGAACCGCTACAAAGGCCTTCGCTCACCGCACAAACTGAAAATGGCTGTGTCGGGCTGTACCCGTGAATGTGCTGAGGCGCAAAGTAAAGATGTGGGCGTGATTGCGACAGAAAAGGGCTGGAACCTTTATGTATGCGGCAATGGCGGTATGAAGCCACGTCACGCAGAGCTTTTGGCATCAGACTTAGATACGCAAACATTGATCAAATACATTGACCGTTTCTTTATGTTCTACATTCAAACAGCAGACCGTTTGCAGCGTACTTCTGTGTGGCGCGACAACATGGAAGGCGGTTTAGATTACCTGAAAGATGTCGTTGTGAATGATTCGCTTGGCGTAGCGGGTGAACTTGAACGCCGTATGAGCCATGTTGTGGGTACATATCAAGATGAATGGCGTACTGCTGTAGAAGATCCTGAAGTACGTAAACGCTTTGTGACTTTCGTGAATGCAAAAGCAGAACAGCAAAATGATCCGCATATTCAGTTTGCATCCGTTCGCGGTCAAATCAGACCCAAAACAGAAGCTGAACGCGATTCGTCACGCATTCCAGTGGTTGAAGCTTAAGAGAATAACGAATTTAAAACTTCTTTTATTTGATTTACATCCTTATTCGGTTTCTCGTTAAAGCGGAAACGAAAGATGGTGAACTAAAAGAAGTTTAAAAAAGGATGAAGAATATGACAATTTTAAAAGAAATGAATGATTTAGACTGGTTTGATGTTTGTGCATTAGATGATATTACGCCAAATACAGGTATGGGCGCACTGATTGAAAATCAGCAAATTGCGATATTCCGTGTCGGTGAAGAAAAGCGGGTTTATGCACTGAGCAATCAAGACCCATTTAGCCAAGCCTATGTTATGTCCCGCGGTATTATTGGTGACTTGCAGGGTGAACGTGTTGTTGCATCACCCATTTATAAACAGCATTTCAGCCTTGCTACTGGACGCTGCTTAGAAGATAAAGACCAAAAACTGTTGGTTTTTCCAAGCAAAATTGAAAATGGCCGTGTGCTGATTAGTCCAACTGCTCAAAAAACCTATATTACCAATAACGCGCCATCGTCTGAGTTGATGAAACTTGTTTTGGTCGGCAATGGCTTAGCAGGTATGCGTTGCTTAGAAGATCTGCTGGATATGGCGCCAGAGCGTTATGAAATTACAGTCATAGGCGAAGAACCTTGGGGTAATTACAACCGAATTATGCTTTCACCTGTGCTTTCAGGTGATAAAACCATTGAAGATATCATGCTGCATTCACATGCTTGGTATAAAGACAAAAATATCCGTTTTGTAGCAGGTGATGCGGCGGTACGCATAGACCGTCCGCGCAAGCAGGTATACACAGAAAAAGGCTTGGTCATCGATTATGACCGTCTGATTTTAGCGACAGGTTCTAAGCCATTTATTCCGCCTATACCGGGAACTGACTTAAAAGGTGTTCTCAGCTTCCGTGATATTTATGATGTAAACCGCATGCTGGATTACTGTAAATCTAAGCAAAATGCAGTGGTGATTGGCGGCGGTTTACTTGGCCTAGAGGCTGCGTATGGCCTGAAACAGCGTGGCATGAATGTCACAGTACTGCATTTGATGGATCGTATTATGGACCGTCAGTTAGATGAAAAAGCCAGCTTAATGCTCAATCATGCGATTGAACAAAAAGGTATAAAAATCATGACCGCAGCAAATACCCAAGAGTTGATGGGTGAAGATGGCCATGTGAAGCAGCTGCGTTTGCAAGACGGTACTGTTTTAGATGCAGATCTTGTGGTTTTTGCGGTGGGTATTCGTCCGAATATTGAGCTTGCGCAAAGTGCAGGACTGCGCTGCGGCCGCGGTGTCATGGTGAATGACACCATGCAAACTTTTGATCCGAGTATTTATGCGGTGGGTGAATGTATTGAACACCGAAGCCAAACCTTTGGTTTAGTTGAACCGCTTTGGGGACAGGCATTCATTTGTGCATCGCATTTGGCCGAACATGGCAGCTTAACCTTCAAAGCGCCTACGGTTCCGACGCAGTTAAAAGTCAGCGGCTGTGATGTTTTTTCTGCAGGCAACTTTGAACCGTTGGATGATTTTGAAGACATTATTTTGAATGATGAAAAACGCCAAATCTATAAACGCATTATTATTCAAAAAGATAGAGTGATTGGTGCTGTGCTGTTTGGCGATACTGAAGACGGGGCATGGTATGCAGAATTGATTTCAGATCAAACTCCAATTTCAAGTATCCGAAACAAATTGCTGTTTGGTAAGGATTTTGCATTAAAGAAAGCAGGGTAACGGAATCGCCCTGATAAAAAAAGATACAAGATTTAAATCGTCATTGGATACGCGATAACGTCATCCGCTGTTGTTTAAGGCAGGATTGCAGATGAATAGTCATGTATTTGCAATACATCTGTTAGAAGCCGGTAGTGGACGAGTTCAGCGGATGACAATGGTTTTGCCTACTTTTCCCGAAAGAAAAGTAGGTCGAACCGAATGTTGACCTTTAAATATAAACGTAAATGAAAAGACACCGATTTGAGCGTGTTAAGTGTTTAAAAAAGTTTGGAAAAGGAGCCAGCAGAAGTGAATAGCATCCCGATAGTGGAACTGCATAGCTCCACAGAAAATAAAATTAAAACAACGCAAACCACTTGTCCATATTGCGGTGTCGGCTGCGGCGTGAGCGCAACAGTTGAACAGACAGCTTTAGGGCAAAAAGTGAGCGTGACTGGCGATGCGAACCATCCATCAAACTATGGCAAGCTGTGCATTAAAGGCAGTAACTTAGCCGATACGATTGGATTAGAAACACGTGTTTTACAGCCGATGCTTGGGCGTCAAACATCACTATTTCATACTCGTCAGGCTACAGATTGGAACACAGCAACAGCACTGATTGCCAAAAAATTTCAGCAATGTATAGATCTTTACGGACGTGAAAGCATCGCTTTTTATGTGTCGGGCCAACTGCTGACGGAGGATTACTATGCCGTTAATAAATTTGTCAAAGGCTATTTAGGTACAGCAAATATTGACACCAATTCACGGCTTTGCATGTCATCGGCTGTGGCGGCACATAAGCGTGCATTTGGTGAAGACCTTGTACCAGCAAGCTATGAAGACTTTGAGCATACAGATATGGTGGTGCTGGTCGGATCCAATACAGCATGGTGCCATCCCGTGCTGTATCAGCGCATTATAAAAGCCAAAGAAAAACGTGATTTGTTCGTGGTGGTCATTGATCCGCGCTTTACCAGTACCTGTGAGGCTGCAGATTTGCATTTGCCAATTTTACCGGGGCAAGATGTCGCACTGTTCAACGGTTTGCTGCAGTATTTAGTACAAAATAATCATAGTGATGTAGATTTTATCACCAAACATACTCAAGGTTTGGCGCAAGCGCTGGAGCAAAGTAAAACAGAAGCTTCTATGACAGCAGTTGCTGAGCGTACAGGTATTTCTTTAGAAAAATTACAGCTATTTTTTGAAAAATTTGCGCAAACTGACAAAGTTATGTCGCTATTTTCGATGGGGGTTAATCAGTCTTCGCGCGGTGTAGACAAAGCCAACAGTATTATTAACTGCCATTTGCTGACTGGCAAAATCGGAAAATTAGGTGCAGCGCCTTTTTCTATGACAGGTCAGCCCAATGCAATGGGTGGCCGCGAGGTTGGCGGCTTAGCCAATATGCTGGCTGCGCACTTAGATGTCGATAACACAGCGCATCAGGCATTAGTACAAGAGTTTTGGCAAAGTCCATTTATTGCCAATAAAGCGGGATTAAAAGCGGTTGATCTGTTTCAGGCGGTTGAAAGCGGCAAAATAAAAGTCATCTGGATTATGGCTACTAATCCTGTAGTTAGCTTGCCAGATGCAGATCAAGTCAAACGTGCCTTAGAGCAATGCGAGTTTGTAGTGGTGTCGGATATTTGCAAAGACACAGACACAGCAATATATGCAGATGTGCTTTTACCTGCATTGGGCTGGGGTGAAAAAGACGGAACCGTTACCAATTCTGAACGCCGTATTTCACGTCAAACTGCTTTTTTATATGCGCCGGGTGAAGCCAGAGCAGACTGGTGGTCTATTGCACAAGTTGCGAAAAAGATGGGTTATAGCGGTTTTGACTACAGCAGCAGCTATGACATATTTATTGAACATGCAAAATTATCTGCTTATCAAAATGCGCCTTTAGATCAACGTGATACCACTGAGTCTTTTCGCTACTTTAACTTGCAGGGTTTAAGTAAGTTATCTGCACAAGATTATGCTGAATTAAAGCCCGTGCAATGGCCAGTTTGGCAGTTAGATCAGAGCGCTGATGCAGTCAGCCGTTTGTTTGCAGCAGGCCAATTCAGCCATGCCGATGCCAAAGCTAAGTTTGTAGCAACAACCGCTATTGACCCTTTGAACAAGATTTGCGGCGAATATCCGCTGGTTTTAAATACTGGCCGTATCCGTGATCAATGGCACACCATGAGCCGTACGGGTTTATCTGCAAACTTGAGTACACATATCGCCGAACCATTTTGTGAAATACACCCGCAAGATGCACTGAAGTTTGGTGTTAAAGATGGTGAACTGGTTGAGGTGAAATCTAACTGGGGCTTATGTATTTTACGTGCACAGGTCAGCAGTAAAATTCGACGCGGTCAAATTTTTGCGCCAATTCATTGGAATGACCAAGTCGCATCGGATGCGCGTATTGGCAAAGTGGTGAATCCTGTGGTCGATGCACTATCTGGTGAGCCTGAATTTAAACATACACCTGTATTTGTACAGCCGTTTTATACACAGTGGCAAGGTGTACTGTATGTACGTGACGGCTTTGAGCAAATGGTGCAAAACACCATTCAAAACACGGTGTGGTGGACCAAAATTAAAACAGCGAAAGCGACACGTTTTGAGTTGGCAGATCGTAAAAAATTTAGAAACACGGTTCAGCAGCTGAAAACATTACTGCCATTTACCGATGAAAGCTTTGAATGGCTGAATTTGGAAGATCAAACTGCCGATTTGAGTCATACCGTGGTGCTGCAAGATGGGCATTTAATTGCCAGTCTATATATTGCGCAACGCTCTATGCTGCCAGACCGTGATTGGATTGCTGGCATGTTTAAGCGTGAACGACTAAGCGCAATGCACCGCAAAGCGCTGCTTGCAGGTCAGCCGATGAACATGACCAACAGTGCAGGTCCGCTGGTGTGCAGCTGCTTTAAAGTCGGTAAAAATACCATTATCGAAACCATTAAAGAAAAGAATATTACTCATGAAAAACAAGTTACTGCATGTTTAAAGGCTGGCGGCAATTGCGGTTCGTGCTTATCAGAAATTCGAGGCTTAATTAAAGCCTGTCAGACGGAGTACGCAGAATGATGAAGAAAATCACCAAATCAGTAGGCTATCCAGAAACAGACTTGGTTATTTTGGCGGGCGGTCAGGCCCGCAGAATGAACGGCATGAATAAAGTGCTGCAAAAATTTGATAATGAAATTCAGCTGATTAAGATCCATCAGCAGTTGAAATCACGGGCTGAAAATGTCTGGATCAACAGCCATCGCGATCATTCGATTTATAAACGGCTCATTCCCTCGATCCGCTTTTATCAAGATGATGAAGCCGGATTTTTAGGGCCATTGATGGGGATGAAAAGCGCGTGGTCACATGTTGAGTCTGATTATGTTTTGTTTGTCCCGTGCGATGTGACCTATATCCCGAAGAAAGTGCTTTCGAGATTGCATCAGGCCATGCAGCGGGATCCCTTGTGTGAAGTAGCTGTAGTGGAAATTAATGGCAAAGCGCTGTATCCATTTTGTTTGCTGAAACGAAGCAGTCTCACAATGCTGCAGGTGTATCTTGATCAAAAACAGCGCAGTTTAAAGGGGTGTTTTAGTAAAATGCACATGCAAGTTGCACGTTTTCAAAATAATGCACTCTTTTTTCACAGCATTAACTCTCTAGATGAGCTGCAGCAGCACCGTCAGCTGAATTTTCTCTAAAAGCTGTACCTTTTGCGGAGCTTTCATTTCAAATAATGAGCCTAATGTGCTGTTTTTGAACCCAGAGAGAAAATCTACAGCCAATATGAAGCTTTTGAGCATGATATCTAGAGATAAAACAGACTGCTTTTATACCTTAGATAATGGGCTTAACGGCAATTTATATTTTTAATTGCTATTAGTTATTTATAAGTTATTGATTTTGTGTGTCAAAAAAACAAACCAAATCCTCTGAAATAAATATTCAAAAAAGCGCAAAGTTGGAACACTTATTGCAATTTTTACTGCAAGAAAAGAGGGCGCAAAATTTGTACTGAGCTAAGACAGGGCAAATGACAGCACCATGGAAGATATACATGAACAGCATGACACAATTACAGCCAGCGACCATTTTTAAGGATCAGTTTGGCCGTGAAAAACGCAAGTTGCGCATTTCAGTGACAGACCGCTGTAATTTTAAATGTGTCTATTGTATGCCTGAACATCCTGAATGGATGAAAAAACATAATCTTCTTAGTTTTGAATCACTTTACAATTTTTGTGAGTTTATGGTGCTGCGCGGGATTGATCAGATCCGGATCACGGGCGGCGAACCGCTCATGCGTCAAGGCGTTGTACATTTTATTGAACAGCTGCAGCACCTCAGAAAGCTAGGCCTTAAACGTATTTCCATGACAACCAATGGACATTATCTGAAGCAATATGCACAGGCCCTAAAACAAGCTGGCCTAGATGGCATAAATATCAGCTTAGACAGTTTGGATGAAGCGCAATTTTTCCAGCTGACACAAAAACAATTACAGCCTGTATTAGATGGGATTGAAGCAGCTCAGCAAGCGGGCTTTGAAATCAAAATCAATTCCGTGTTAATCAAAGGCTTGAATGAACAGCAAATCATTCCATTAGCAAAATGGGCGCTGCAAAAAGGTTTCGAACTACGGTTTATCGAGTTTATGCCGCTGGATGGCGATCAAAACTGGTCTAAAGCTGCGGTCGTTACCGAACAAAACATACTGGATAAACTCAATACTGTTTTTGAAGTGCAAACACTGCACGGTCAAGGCACATCGCCAGCCAGATCATACTTAATCAACGGCTTGCCTATAGGCATTATTTCAACCATCAGCAATTCTTTTTGCGGCAGCTGCGACCGTTTGAGACTGAATGCGCAAGGCGAGTTTTTTAACTGCCTGTTTGCCCGAAAAGGTT
The DNA here is from genome assembly GCF_057480965.1 of Acinetobacter sp. P37. Lineage (NCBI taxonomy): Bacteria > Pseudomonadati > Pseudomonadota > Gammaproteobacteria > Moraxellales > Moraxellaceae > Acinetobacter > Acinetobacter sp. P37. The sequence continues at coordinate 166,639 of NZ_JBLIYY010000005.1, forward strand.
TAAATCTCAGCCATGAAATTCAGCAGCTGAAAAGCAGTAAAACAACAGAGTTAATGCCGCTCGATGCAATGGCTTTGCAGCAAAAATTAGGCAGTTATATTTGGCAGAAGGAGCAAGGCTTTCATGCCATAACAGCTCAATCCAGTCCATCTAGAAAAATCAGCATGCATATGATTGGAGGTTAAAGATGACTCATATCACCATCAAAATAGAATCTTTTGGCGCTATTGAACGCCTGCTGCCAGAGAATTTGAGTCTGACTTGCTTCGCACAGCAGTCGATTGCAGAGGTTTTGCAGCAAGTTACAGATCAATTTCCGGAGTCGTTCAGCATGCTTGAACGCTGCGCCTGCGCTATGGGAGAAGACATTGTGCCAAGGCAAACCGCATTGATGCAGGACAGTACCGTTGTGCTGTTGTCACCTGTGGCGGGAGGCTGAATATGGAGCTCAAGCATATTTCACGCATACAAGACACGGTATTCAGCCAAGCCGATTTTGACAGCATTAAGGCATTTCCTGAATGCGGCGGTATAGGTGTATTTATAGGCGCGGTGCGTAATCACCATGAAGGCAAAGCGGTAAAAGCTTTGAAATATACCGCTTATGCGCCTGTGGCTGAAAAAATGATCCGGCAAATTGAACAGGAAATTCAAGCCAAATACGGCGTGTCATATGTACGGGTTGTACACCGTATTGGCGCGCTGCAGGTCGGTGATACCGCCATTATCGCCATGGCCTATGCGCCGCACCGACGTGAGGCTTTTGCTGCCTGCGAAGAAGCGGTTGAGCGGGTTAAGCATGAAGTTCCGGTCTGGAAAGAAGAGTTTTATATGGACGGCAGCAGCCAATATGTAGAGGGCTGCTGTATTCGTAAAGATCATGTGCCCAAGGCGACAATTCATGCAGCGCAGCATGCTCATATTCATGGCGAGTCATGTGAACATGCACATCAAAACAGCCGTCAGACCATGCATTTGAACGCCAATATTTACCAATGGCACCTATAAAACTCCAAATTTAATACTGCAGACGCAAATGAATAAGATAAGGACTAAGCAATGAAAAATGTGGGCATGAAAGCGGAAAGTTACCGTACAGCCATTGCAACTGGAATTCTGCATGCGCCGCCACATTGCATTGAACTGCTGCGTAATGGCAATACAGAAAAAGGCGATGCGCTGAAAACCGCACGGATTGCAGGTATATTGGGCGCAAAACGCACGGATGAACTCATTCCGCTGTGTCATCCGCTGCCGATCTACCGTGCAGATGTCGAATATGAATTATTTGAGGCGCATGTCGAAATCAGTGCTGTGGTCGAAACCATTGGCCCAACGGGTGTGGAAATGGAAGCATTAACTGCGGTCAGTCTTGCCGGTTTAACGCTGTATGACATGCTGAAACCGCACTGTGAGCCTGAAGATTTATGCCTAGATCAGGTGAAACTGCAAAAGAAAAAAGGCGGTAAATCACATTTTACCCGTGTATTGAAAGAAAGCTTATCGGCGTTGATTATTGTGCTTTCAGATACGGTTGCTGCCGGTAAAAAATCAGATACTGCAGGGCAAAATGTCCTCGAAATTTTAGAAGAAGCAAACTTCAGCAACATCAGCTATCAAGTGATACCGGACAGTCCTGAACAGCTTTTGGCTCTTATTGAACAGCATAAGACGCAATATCCGCTGATTTTGACCGTGGGCGGTACAGGTCTAGGCCAGAAAGATTTAACCGTTGAAACCATTCAGCCGCTGTTAAAACGGGAAATTCCAGGGCTGATGGAAGCATCCCGCAGTTTTGGGCAGAAACGCACCCCTTATGCGGCCCTCAGCCGCGGTGTTGCCGGCTATATTGATGACAGTTTAGTCATTACACTGCCGGGCAGCAGACAAGGCGCAAAAGAATCATTGATTGCCATTTTACCTGCCTTGGTGCATCTATTTGATGTGCAGAAGAATATTCCGCATGCAGGAGGCTACCAATGAACCAAGCCGTATTGCACGCAGGCTGCGGGGCCGAGGCTGGACTGATTTCAGTGGACGAAGCGCTTACGCTGATTCAGACACATACGCAAAGTTTAGCGCATGAAACTTTGGCGCTTCAGCACGCTTTAGGCCGTTATTTGGCGGCAGATGTGCATTCACCAATTCAGCTGCCTTTATTTGCGCAAAGCGCAGTGGATGGCTATGCCATTTGCGCAGCGGGTGAAATTAAACCCGGCGCGCAATTTAAGCTGATTGGAGAAATCCGCGCAGGGCAAACGGCTGAAATAAGCTTAAAAGCAGGGCAAGCTGTCCGCATATTTACTGGCGCGCCGATACCTGAAGGCACGGCAACTGTAGCGCGGCAAGAAATTGTAAAGGCGGATAGACAGCAGATTGAACTGACTGCAGCCTTAAGCCCGCATGCAGATATTCGAGATGCAGGTGAGGAAATTTCATTTGGACAATGTTTAGCAGCGCGTGGTCAAAAGCTGACGGTTGGATCAATTGCAGCGCTCAGTATGGCTGGTATTTCACACTGCGAAGTTTTTGCCTATCCGAAAATTGCGGTCGTAATTACAGGTGATGAAGTTGCGCAAAATATAGAAGATTACCGTGCTGGTAAAATATTTGATGCCAATGCGCCGCTGATTTTAGTATGGTTTCAGTCGCAGCACGTCCAAGTTGAAGTGATCCATATTGCAGATGAAAAACAGGCGGTTTTAGATTTATTCAACCGTTTAAAAGACAGCTTTGATTTAATTTTAACGACTGGCGGCGTATCTGTAGGTGATTATGATTTTGTTCGGCCGGCAGCCTTGGACATCGGTTTTCAGCAAATTTTCTGGAAAGTGAAACAAAAACCCGGCAAACCGATGCTGTTTGCACAATATCGACGTCCTGACAGCAGTTCCTGTTATTTACTCGGACTGCCGGGCAACCCCGCTGCAGTCTATGTCGGCATGCAAATTTATACAGATAGATTATTGAAAGCCCTACAAGGTCAAACACCTGCGCTGGACTGGTTCAGCGCAGTCATGACACATGACCTAAAAGCAGATGCACGTGAGCGGTTTTTAAGAATGTCGGCGCACTTTGATAAGCAAGGCAAGCTTCAACTAACCAGCCTGTCTAAACAGCAGTCGCATATGTTGAGCAATTTAATGCAAGCCAATTGCATTGTTCGGATTCCTGCAGGGCAGTCTGTGCAAGCAGGACAAATTCTTCAAGGCGTATTTATTCAGCATTAGGAGTTTGCTATGCGATTCAAATTTATTTTAGCAGTAGGACTGAGCTTCATTGCTGGCGCATCTAAGGCGGAAACAGTCAAAATTTATGCTGCAGCCAGTTTAAGCAATGCTATCAGCGATATTGCAAAGCAATATCAGGCACAGAATCCAGACATCAAAATTGTACCGGTATTTGGCGCGTCATCTGCTTTAGCCAAACAGATTGAAGCCGGTGCGCCAAGTGATTTGTATTTTTCAGCAGATGTGGACTGGATGAATTATTTGGTGCAAAAACAGAAAATACCTGCAAAGCAAGTATTCAACATGCTAAGCAATGATTTGGTGCTGATTACGCCTAAAGCGGTGAATATGCAATTTAAGGCCGTGCCGCAGTTTAATTTTGCCAAGGCATTCAAAGGTCACTTATGTACAGGGCAAATGGAGTCTGTACCTGCTGGAAAATATGCCAAACAAAGCCTAACCAAGTTGGGCTGGCTATCAAGTTTGAATGGAAGGATTGTCGGGACAGATGATGTACGATCGGCTTTGGCTTTTGTTGAACGCGGTGAGTGCCAAGCGGGGATTGTTTACCGTACCGATGCGCTGATCAGTTCTAAAGTTAAAATAGCCGGGATTTTTCCAAATCATACTCATCAACCGATCATTTATCCATTGGCTTTAACACATCAAGGCGCAGCTAAACCTGAGGCAGTGAAGTTTTACCGTTATCTTAAAGACCATGCGCAAAGCAAAATGCTTTTTAAGCATTATGGCTTTGGTGTGAAAGGCTAAAGCATGCTCAGCCCAGAAGAGTGGAGCGCCTTGTTTCTGTCGGCTAAGGTTGCCGTTTGCGCCACTGTATTTTGCTTGCCATTTGCTATTGGGCTGGCTTGGGTGCTGGCGCGCTATGAGTTTCATTTGAAATTTTTAGTCGAAGCGCTGTTACAAATGCCGATGGTGCTGCCGCCGGTGGTTTTAGGTTATCTGCTATTGGTGCTGTTTGGTTCAAATGGCTGGATCGGCAAGCTGCTCAATGAATGGGGCATTCAACTGGCTTTTAATTGGAAAGGCGCCGTTTTAGCATCCATGATTGTGTCATTTCCGCTGATTGTGCAGCCGATCCGTTTGTCTTTTCAAATGATTAATCAGCAGCTGGAGCAGGTTGCAGGCTCACTAGGCGCGCATCCGTTACGGGTATTTGCATCAATTAGCCTGCCGCTGGCATTGCCGGGCATTTTAATCGGGAGCATTTTAGGATTTAGCCGAAGTTTAGGCGAATTTGGCGCAACCATTACCTTTGTGGGTAATATTCCTGATGAAACCCGAACCATTCCAATTGCTATCTATTCGCTGATACAGCAGCCCAATGGCGAAGAATCCGCAATGCGTTTAGTGATCCTTTCACTGCTGGCGGCTTTTGGCGCATTGATTGCCAATTATTATATTTTACAGCGCTATCAGCGAAAACTCGGAGCAGGCCATGCTTCAGTGTGATTTTCAGTTTCAATATGCAGATTTTCAATTGCAGGCTCGGCTGCAGATGCAAGAACAGTTGCTTGGCATTATGGGGCCATCAGGCAGCGGCAAGTCTACGCTGCTGAAAAATTTGGTTGGTTTGCTGCAGCCGCAGCAAGGTTATATATTGCTGAATCAGCGTGATGTGTTCGATACGGCGCAGAAGATTAACGTGCCGATGCATCAACGCAGTATTGCGCTGATTTTTCAAAAAGCATGGCTTTTTCCGCATATGAATGTGCAGCAAAATCTGCAATATGCGGAGAACTTAGGCGCTCAGGAAAATGCGAAATTTAAATTTGAGCAAGTGACTAATCTGCTTGAGTTACAGCCACTGCTCAAACGGCGGGCGCATGAACTTTCTGGCGGTGAGGCGCAGCGCGTTTCCATAGGACGCGCATTGCTGTCACAGCCTGACTTACTGCTGTTAGATGAACCGCTGACAGGACTGGACCGCAGGCTGAAAGATCAAATATTGCCATTTTTAAACACGGTGAAAGAACAGTTGGCGCTGCCGATGATATATGTTACGCATCATGGCGATGAGTTAGATTATTTAAAAGCCCATATTTTGTATCTAGAAAATGGTCAAATAAGTTTTTAAATAAATATAAATTATATAAGTAATAACAGTGAATTAGATGAAAAAATGGTATTAAGCTGCATCTTAAAGTTTTGATTAGAACTATGAAAAACTCATTTTCTAGATTAAATTGTTACAAAACAAGGGAGAACACAGCGTTTTCCCTTTTTTATTCCTAATGATCTTGGAAATAATGATTTGTACGACTGACCGTGCAGACAGGGAATCTAATCGATGCATGATGATAGCTTAGCCACACATAATTCAACTGCAAAACTGGGTGCAGGGCTATCTAATCGGCATATTACAATGATCAGTATTGGTGGTGTAATTGGTGCTGGACTGTTTGTTGGATCATCTGCTGCGATTGCAAAAGCAGGGCCTGCCGCCGTTCTTGCTTATATTACTACCAGTATTTTGGTTTTTTTAATCATGCGAATGTTGGGAGAAATGGCTGTAGCTCAACCTGACACCGGCTCATTTTCAACCTATGCAAGAAAAGCCATTGGGCCTTGGGCGGGCTTTACCATCGGATGGTTATATTGGTGGTTTTGGGTTTTAGTTATTCCAATTGAAGCAATCGCTGGTGCAGAAATTCTGCATGCATGGTTTCCTTCAATATCAAGTGCTGTATTTGCGACATTCTTTATTGTGCTTCTCAGTTTAGCGAACTTTTTTAGTACTCGGAGTTTTGGTGAGTTTGAATTTTGGTTTTCTCTGATAAAAGTCTTGGCTATTATAATTTTTATCGCCATTGGACTCACCGCCATATTGGGGTTTTGGCCCTTAGAACCTAATGTAAGTGGTGTAGAAAATCTGTTTAAAAATGATGGATTTATGCCAAATGGCCTGGGTGGTGTACTTTCAGCAATATTGATTTCAGCATTTTCTTTCTTTGGTGTAGAAATACTGTCTATCGCTGCAGCAGAATCAAAAGATCCTGAACAAAAAATTAAACGTGCAACCAATTTAGTACTGTATCGGGTCATCTTATTTTTTGTGGTTTCAATTTTTATAACGGTTGCACTGGTAGATTGGCGTTCACCACAATTACAACAATTAGGCACTTTCCAATATGTCTTGGTCAGTTTAAATGTCCCTCAATCAAAATTGATTATTGATAGTGTAGTCTTTATTGCGGTTGCAAGTTGTATGAATGCTGCACTTTATAGTTCATCAAGGATGCTATTTTCATTGGGGACACGCAAAGAAGCACCTCAATGGGTCACATCAATTAATGCCTCTGGTGTGCCTGCAATTGCAGTATTGGCATCGTCTGTAGTGGGCTTAATTTGCTGTGCAGTCAATTATTTATTTCCAGGCCAAGTATTTGGATTTTTACTGTCTACAACAGGTTCAATTGCCTTATTGGTTTATTTAGTGATTGCATTTTCACAGCTTAAATTGAGAACACAAATCGAAAAAAATGGAACTGAGGTTGCGTTTAAAATGTGGCTATTTCCATGGCTCACATGGGCAGTCATTTTGGTGATCTTAAGTGTGCTGATCTATATGTTTTTATCTCCAGCCTATAGTTATGAAACTTCATTATCTTTAGGTGTTACGACATTGGTGGTTATCTGCGGCTTAGTTGTGACAAGAAAAGCTAAGTTGAAGCATGATTCAGAACTAAATTAAAAAAGTTTCGCTGATAAAAATCGTAATCATGAACCAATGGATTGTTTTTAGAATGTGCCGTGTCAGGGGATTAAAGCGAATGCGTTACGTTATATCTCTATGGCAATCCATTTTTAAGACAAATTCAAAGATTCACTTGACCTTCGACCGACTCCAAGCTTTATAATCGTTAAAATTTTCTTGATTGATGCAATATGCGTTCTGCGACATGGATAACAGTCTTAGTTGGATTATTCATGTTCCAAAGCCTTTGGAACGTGGCAGCCGCTTTCTGTGTGCATGAAGAGCAAACTCAAGTTGTTCAAAGCTATCATTTTGGTCATCATCAAAATACCTTATGCGTCAGCAGTGAAACCAATCCACAGCATTCGTTGCATCAAGCATCTGATGAATCCAATAGCAAGCCAATCAAAAATACCGCAAGTGATCTGCAACTCGGTGAAGATTATCAACAGTATTTGCCGTCTATGACGCATTAGATTGTACAAAACCAACAATCGATTATTTTTATTGCGCACCAGGCCTTTGAATATTCGCCAAAATTTGTTTGGACGAATCTTTATCAGACGCCTGATCTCTTTCTGCAAACACCTCCTCCTGTTTATGCCCCGCTAATGGCGGGGTAGCCTAAAACATTCCCGCCACTTTTTTTTAATAAATGAGTGGGAAAAATCATGTCTTTATATTTTACGGCGTTTATACGCCTAGGCTTAGCTGTTGGTATTTCGACGGCCTTAAAAAGTACTTTTGCTAAAAATGTCAGCAATTTCGAATCTGCATTTGCCAAGGTACAATACGACCAAGCACAAACAGATATTTGGCTACTACCAGTGCTTTACCGCTGCCTTAATACAGCTCGATCTCAATTACGGTTCATTCATTAGACAGAATGGATCGTATGGACTCAGGATTTATCAATATTTAAAATCAGCAAATCAGCAAATCAGCATAAGCCGATATTCACCTGCATTTTCAACAGGTGCGCGGTGCACACAAGGTAAAACTGGCTGTGTAGGATGATCCACCGCTAAACGCCATAGATGACCATTGCCTAAATTTACAGGCACAGCATTGTTTTTGAGTTGATAATGTAAATCAAAAAAATATTCCTTTAAAAAGTCATCAAACTCTGAGTCAGGGCCATCGTATAAAGCTTTGAGTTGATTTCGTATTTCAGGAATTAAGATTTTTTGTGTGACTTGATCATTTGGCACAATATCACTGGAAGCACCATAATACGTACATAAAAAGGTATCGGTAGCGATGGGTGATCTATCAACATGAAAAGAATAAACATCGGTTGAGATGAAATCGAATTCATCATCGCGTTCATAACATTTAAGCAAATTCAGCGAGGGTGATGCACCAAATGCTGTTAATTGTTGCATGTCATTTAAAATGATTTCTCTAGCTAAATGACCTTGCGCTGAAAGCTTTAATTCCATCAGATCATCTATAGAAACTTCAGTAATATTTTCAATCAGTTCGAGTTTTTTGACTACTTCTTTAAAGTCACCTTGTAAGCTACGTTGCCAACAAAGCGCATTCATTTGACCTTCGAAATGACGATGAATCAATTCAGAAAATGTAGTGACTACACCAATTTGAGGATACTGGGAAAAAGGATTGCTCATAATAGGGATCGAATTAAATCTGAGGCGAAAATACTGCGTGCAAGGAATAGCTAGAAGGATTCAGCAGTTTCATTTTATCTTAAAACACAAACTGCTATACAAGATTATTTGAGCTTAGGTATTAATCGTTATGCTTTCTGTTTGGCTTTTTGGCGTAAGACATACAAATATAAGCTTTCTACTTTTTCACGTGCCCAAGGTGTAGTACGTAAGAATCGTAGTGATGATTTAACGCTTGGATCTATACAAAAACATCTAATTTCAATTTTACGGCTTAAGCCCTCAAAACCGCCGTAGTAATCCAATAATTCATCCAAGATGTCAGCAAGTTTTTTGCCGTGTAAAGGGTCATTGGAGGTGCTCATATTAGATCAATCGTATTTTGGGAGACGATCATTATAACCCGAGCGAGTTGAAAAAGTGGGAGCTTGAACTGAAATGTGATTCATATTCAATATTTAACATATTTCCGAAGCCATTTTGCAAGACTAAGATTTCTTAAAAACAAAGAAACACTCTGGATAAGATCTTGGGTATGAAGATTTATAAGCGTAAAATTAATAAAAGAAGAATTGACATTCAGAAAATAATTAATTTAAACAATTCATTTTTAGTTAGTCAGCTTATACTTCTTTTGACTGTTTATATATGCAGAAATTTATAAGCATCGGTCAAGAAAAAACTCGGATTGAAAAGTCCGAGTCAGGTCTTATTTTTAATGACAGGGTGTGCAAGTCATTTAAAAAATCTAAACGCTTAGATTATTTCCAAATAAATGGCGATTTCTTTTGTGCATTCTCAGCTTCATCGGTTGGTTCCAGTGTAATACCTGTGCGGTCTTTAAGTACACAGATTGCAATGAAAGCAATAACAGCCATAACCGTCAGATAGGTGCTTACCAAGAAAATGCCGTTAGCTTTAGTGATTAAAGCTGCAGCAATCAGGGGAGCAAATGCACCACCAATGATTGAACCCAGTGCATAAGTAATCGAAATACCAGAGAATCGAATAGATGCAGGAAAGAGTTCAGAATAATAAACAGCTTGCACACCATAGGTGATTCCAATTCCCATAGCGAGTATTGCTAAACCAAGCATAATGTATACATATTCACCAGTGCTAACCAATGGGAATAAGAATAGTGCAGTTAAAATTTGGATGATTGAACCTAAAATATAAATAGGTTTTCGACCAAATTTATCGGACATGACTGCTGAAAGCCAAGTAAAGAATGTCCAAATGACTGCAGAAGTACAGACTAAACTCAAAATTGTTGGTCGATCTAACGCCATGCCATTTGGATTAGTAGTAAAGCTTTGAATGAAACCGCCTGCTGTCATATAACCAAGTGAAGTTGTACCAGCAGTAAGAAGGGAAGCTGTTAAAATAAGTTTTTTATACTCAGAAAATAGTTCCCGTATTGGTTTTTTTGCTGTGCCTTTACGCTCTTTTAATTGTTCGAACACTGGACTTTCTTCAACGGAGCGACGAATCCAATAGCCTAAACCAAATAAAATAATACTGAGTAAAAATGGTACGCGCCATCCCCATTCTAAAAATGCGTCACCAGGAGAAACATAAGCGGTCATAATCACCAGAACAAAGGATGCAAGTAACAAACCTAGTGGTACACCTAACTGTGGAAATGAACTAAATAAGCCACGTTTTTTGGTAGGAGCGTGTTCAACAGCCATTAATACAGCTCCACCCCATTCACCACCTGCAGAAATACCTTGTAAAATACGCAATAAAATTAAAATGATCGGAGCTGCGATACCAATATTCTCATAGGTTGGAAGTAAACCAATCATGGTCGTTGTCCCACCCATCAAAAGCAAAGTCATAGCGAGTACAGCTTTACGTCCTAATTTATCGCCAAAGTAACCTGCAATAAAAGCACCAAAGGGTCTGAAAATAAAACTAATACCAATCGAGGCGAAGACTAATAGGGTTCCGAAAGCAGGTCCGGCAGGTGTAAAAAAAAGTTGGTTAAAAACTAAACCTGCAACAGCAGCATAAATAAAATAATCATACCACTCGATGGTGGTACCAACGATGGTTGCTAAAGCAATTTTCTGTGTCCTCGATTGTTCGGGGATATCCATTGCAAGTTCTGGTGTATTCATTTCTATTTGCGAATTATTCATGCGAAATTCCTTTTATTCATGTCCATAAAACTACCTACTTTGATTAAAATGGCAGGTTGCTTGATGCAACCAACTGTTTCTAAAACCATTGTTTTGTCATTCATTTTGCAACTTCCTGTGCAAAGCTATTATTGAAATATATTTGATACATTTATTATTTATTTTAGTTTTAAAAAGTATCATTAATCGAATTTAGGTTGAAATTCATTGTTCGTCAATGTTATTTACAAAAAAAAGATACAGATAAATCTATAATATAAAAAAAAGGAATCATATTGATTCCTTTTTTGGTTGAGTCGAAATTATACATCACGCTCGACAAGCGTTAAGATGTCATAGGTTGCAACCAATTCACCGCGTTGGTTTTTCACTTTAATGTCCCAAACCACCACGCCGTGTGGTTTTTGTTCAGGATCACGCAACGCTTTAGGTGTTTTTTGCTTGCAGGTCAGTTCCACTTGAATGGTGTCACCAATTTTGACCGGCTCAACAAAACGTAAATTATCCATACCATAGTTGGCAATGACTGGGCCTGCTGCAGCATCGACAAAGAGACCCGCTGCGGCAGACACAATAAAGTAACCATGCGCAACGCGTTCACCAAATAATGATTCTGCAGCGGCAATTTTATCCATATGTGCATAGAAATAGTCGCCACTCAAACCACCAAAATTAACGATATCTGCTTCGGTAATGGTGCGGCGTGCTGTTAGTAAACGCTCTCCAATACGCAGTTCATCAAATGATTTTTTAAATGGATGCACGCGATCTTCAAAGACTTGTGCACCTGCTGTCCAGCGATGACCAATTTGGGTTAACACATTTGGTGAGCCTTGTAATGCTGTACGTTGCATATAATGTTTGACTGCACGTAAGCCTCCTAATTCTTCACCGCCACCTGCACGACCAGGACCACCATGGACTAAAAGTGGTAGGGGTGAACCATGGCCAGTACTTTCACGCGCACTTTCCGTATCTAAAATATGCAGACGACCATGCCATGGTGCAATTTTTGCGACTAAGCTTTCAATATTTTCATCCGCATTGCGTACAATGGACGCCACAAGACTGCCTTCACCTTTTGCAACCAAGGTTGCCAACTCGCTTTCTGTGCTATACGGCATCAGTGTGACCACAGGGCCAAAGGCCTCAACCTGATGGACGTGTTGTGCATCAAGTGGTTGACGGCAAAGTAAGACTGTAGGTGGATATAAGGCTGATTTTTCATGATATGCACCATTTACCGTGATATCTTGGCGTAAATGACTGCCAAAAATAATGTCAGCATCTTGTGCCAATATTTCGACTTTTTCTGCAACATCGAGCTTTTGTTTATAGCTCGCCAAAGCACCCATCGTCACACCTTCTTGGCTTGGATCACCCAATACGACTTTTTTCAGCTTCTCAATTAAACTCTGTTGCACCGTCTCTAATAAAGCCGTAGGGACAAATGCTCGGCGAATCGCGGTACATTTTTGTCCGGCTTTGGTGGTCATTTCACGGAAAATTTCACGGACAAACAAATCAATGCTTTCATCTGAGGCTTGGGTTGTCAGGATGGCACTGTTGACTGAATCGGCTTCCATACTAAATGGAATGGAATAGGCATTTAAATGCGGATGTGCACGTAATTTTTGTCCCGTTGAGGCAGAACCAGTAAATGTCACGGTGTCCTGTTCATTTAAATGTTCAAAGAGATCGTAGGTTTGACCGCAGATCAGCTGTAATGCACCTTCAGGCAAGAAACCACTTTCATGAATGGCTTTCACCACCGCATGGGTCAACTGAGCACCTTCTGTTGCAGGTTTTACAATACACGGCACACCCGCCAATAAAGTCGGTGCAATTTTTTCCAACATGCCCCAAATCGGGAAGTTAAAGGCATTGATATGTACTGCTACGCCGGCTTTGGGACTCAGTAAATGCTTGGCACCAAATGAACCGTGTTTAGACAGTTGAATAAAATCATCTTCAATCCAAACTTTTTCATCGCTCAGCTCACGGCGGACTAAACTTGAGTAGGCAAATAATGTGCCGATACCACCTTCGATATCAATCCACGCATCTTTACGTGTACAGCCCGTTGCTGCGGCAAGGGCATAGTAGTCTTCTTTACGTTCCAATAAGTACTGTGCAATTTGCTTTAATGCATTGGCACGTTGATGAAAGGTCCAATTGGCAACACTTGAACCATGCGTTTTGGCATATTGCACCACGGCTTGAGTGTCAATGCCATGACTACTGACTTGGTAAATGGCTTGACCTGAAATGGCGTGAAATACTGTACGTAAGTCTACTGATGCAACGTATTCTTGTCCAAGAACCAATGAGCTTAAGCGCAGTAAAGATTCCGATGGCTCATATTTGCCATCCACTGAAATGGTATTGTCTTGTGAATTTTGCTCAAGATCCAACATCGATATAACTCCATTTATGATACGTTGTTAATATTAAATTTATAATATGTGTTTCATAAATTGCATTCAAAAAAACAGATTGTCAATCAAATTCCCTGTTAAAAAAATTATTTTTTAGTATGAAAAAAATATTAATTAAATAAAAACAATATCTTATTAGTAGATGTTAAAAATATTTATATGATACCAATAAAAAGCAATTGAATTATTTTTTGTATCGTATTAATTTAAATCTAACGACACTTGGGATAAGTGAGACAACATGAACACGCAACAACAAAGATTTGATGACAACATTGTCAATAATGTATCGATTGAGCCAAAGGATTGGATGCCAGACGCTTATCGTAAAACTTTAATTCGCCAAATTGGACAACATGCACATTCTGAAGTGATTGGTATGTTGCCAGAAGGCAATTGGATTACCCGTGCGCCCACCTTAAAACGTAAAGCGGTATTACTTGCCAAAGTACAAGACGAAGCAGGTCACGCGTTATATCTCTATAGCGCAGCTGAGACCTTAGGCGCAGATCGTGACGATATGATGGATAAACTGATTGCAGGCCGCATGAAGTATTCATCAATCTTTAATTATCCAACCTTAAGTTGGGCAGATGTCGCAGCCATTGGTTGGTTGGTCGATGGCGCGGCGATTGTCAATCAGGTTGCTTTATGCCGTACCTCGTATGGTCCTTATGCACGTGCCATGGTGCGTATTTGTAAAGAAGAAAGTTTCCATCAACGTCAAGGCTTTGAAGCCATGATGCGTTTAGCAGAAGGCACACCTGAACAAAAACAAATGGCGCAAGATGCAGTCAATCGTTTTTGGTGGCCTGCACTCATGATGTTTGGTCCAAGTGATGACAATTCACCGAACAGTGAACAAAGCATGAATTGGAAAATTAAGCTGTTTAGTAATGATGCCTTACGTCAAAAATTTGTGGATAACACCGTGCCACAAGTTTTACAGCTTGGTTTAACTGTGCCAGATCCAGACCTGAAGTGGAATGAAGAGACCGGTCATTATGAGTTTGGTGAAGTGAATTGGACTGAATTCTTTAATGTGATCGCAGGTAAAGGTCCATGCAACCATGAACGTATTGAAGCACGTCGTAAAGCATGGGAAGGCGGCAAATGGGTTCGTGATGCAGCAGCAAGCTATGCCAAAAAACAACAGCAATTCAATGATACGCGCAAAATTGCATAAGCATTTAAGTCATCAATGACATACAGGAAGTTTAATCATGGATAACAAAAACAATTGGTCTTTATACGAAGTCTTCGTACGTAGCAAACAAGGTTTAAGCCATCGACATGTGGGTAGCTTACGCGCACCGGATGATGAAATAGCCTTACAAAATGCGCGTGACGTGTATACCCGTCGCAACGAAGGCATCAGTATTTGGGTGGTCAAATCTGAGTTAATTACTTGTTCACAACCAGATGAAAAAGCGGAGTTTTTTGAACCACATTTGGATAAGGTTTACCGTCATCCAACCTTTTACAACATTCCACACGGCATTGAGCATATGTAATTGGAGGATCACAGCATGACCAATAAAGTTTTATCCGAATTTCTATTACACATTGGTGACAGCCAACTGATTTTGTCACATCGTTTAGCGGAATGGTGTGGGCATGCACCTGAACTTGAGCTTGATATTGCACTTGCGAATATTGGCTTGGACTTATTAGGTCAGGCACGTACTGCGCTTTCACTGGCAGGGAGTATTGAAGGTTTAGGACGTGATGAAGATCGTTTAGCGTACTTTCGAACTGAGCGTGAATATCGCAATTTACTGCTCTGTGAACAACCCAATGGCGACTTTGCACAGACCATCGTACGTCAATGGTTAATGGATCATTATCATGCCTTGTTATTTGCCGCGTTAAGCAATAGCAACAATGCCGAACTGTCTGCCTTTGCGATTAAGTCTCTCAAAGAAGTGAAATATCACCAACGTTTTTCAACAGCTTGGATGGAGCGCTTAAGTCTGGGTACGCAAGAAGCACATGACAAGGTGCAACATGGTTTAAATCAATTGTGGCGTTTCACCGAAGAGCTATTTGCACTGACTAACGATGAAAAACAATTGGTAGAAGCCGGCATTGTTCCTGACTTAACAATATTACCTGCGAAATGGTTAGAACTGATTCAATCGGAATTAACGCGTTTCGAGCTACAACTACCACAAGAGGGAGCCTACCGTAGCGGAGCCAAGCAAGGTTTACATACTGAACATTTAGGTTATGTCCTTGCCGAGTTGCAATATTTACAACGCAGCTATCCAGAGATGGTGTGGTAATCACAGCGTTCACAGGGAGTGAGTGACATGAACCGAATTCAACACGTTGAGCAGCAATGTTGGGAGATTTTACAACAGGTGTCTGACCCAGAAATTCCGGTGTTATCGGTCTTGGATTTGGGCATGATTCGTGGTGTAGAACTCAATGCAAGCCAAGAGATTGTGGTGCGTTTGACCCCAACTTATAGCGGTTGTCCTGCCACTGATTTACTCAAAGACGAAATCAAAACAGCGTTGTTGGCGCATGACATTCACCCTGTCAAAGTAGTGGTGGATTTATCTGAGGCATGGACCACGGATTGGATGAGTGAATCAGGTAAAGAAAAGCTACGTGAATACGGTATTGCACCACCACAAGGTTCATCTCATCTGTGTGGTACGCATGTGGCGCTGACGGATGGCGTGGCTTGCCCACATTGTGGCAGTGTAAATACACAGCTGTTAAGCGAGTTTAGTTCTACTGCATGTAAAGCCTTATACCGCTGCCAAGACTGCTTAGAACCCTTTGATTACTTTAAATGTATTTAATCTAATGGACATCGATGTGCGCTGAACAGCACAGCAACAAAATAAAAGAAGGATTTTAACAATGAGTCAATTTATTCCCTTAACCATTAAATCAATCCAGCCGCAAACGGAAAATGCCATTTGTATTTCTTTTGCTGTGCAAGATGAACAAGCCTCAGCGTTTCAATATCAACCAGGTCAACACCTGACTATTCGCCATCTCACAGAGCAAGGTGAAATTCGTCGTTGCTATTCGATTTGTAGCGATGTGCAAGAAGATATGAGTATTGCCATTAAAAAAATTGACCAAGGTCAATTTTCAACGTGGGCGAATGAACACCTCAAAGCAGGGGATGTGTTAGAGGTGATGCCACCTCAAGGGGTGTTTTTCCAAAAAGCAGCAAAAGTCGGTGGACAACATTATTTAGGTTTTGCTGCAGGCAGTGGAATTACGCCAATTTTATCCATCGTGAAATCAGTGCTGAATCGTCAGCAAGATGCCACATTTACACTGGTTTATGGCAATCGTTCATGGAAACAAACCATGTTTGCTGAACAAATCATGGATCTTAAAGATCGCTTTCATCAGCATTTGCAATTGGTGAATATTTTTTCACGTGAATTGAATGACAGCGAGATCTTTAACGGTCGTATTGATGCTGAAAAGCTCCAGCAGTTGGCCAAAGCCGGTTTGATTCGTACAGATACTGATCACTGCTTTGCCTGTGGTCCAGAAGAGATGATGACGGCCGTTGAGGAAATTTTGCCGACGCTAGGGATTGAGCGCAGCAAGATTCATACAGAACGCTTTAATACAGGTACGACTACAAAAGCATCAGCACAACAAGTTGCGCAACGTAGTGAAGAAAAGGTCAACATTATTTTAGATGGTCGTGAGTTGATCATTGAGGTATCAAAACAAGATGACAGTATCCTCGATGCCGCATTACGTGCAGGTGCAGATTTACCTTATGCCTGTAAAGGTGGGGTGTGTGCCACCTGTAAGTGTAAGGTGCTTGAAGGTGAAGTCGAAATGGCCATCAACTACAGCCTTGAAGAGGATGAAGTTGCAAGAGGTTATGTCTTGAGCTGCCAAGCCCGTCCAACCACTGCCAATGTACGCTTAAGTTTTGATGAATAACGCTGTGTGGAATGAAAGTATGGACATGCAATATCTAAAAAGTAGTTCTCCAAAAACCGGTGTGGTGCTCATTGAACTGAATCGCCCTGAAAAACGCAATGCCTTAAACAATGCCACATTGCAAGAGCTCGCGGATTATTTAACAACCTTAGATAAAGACCGTGAAGTGCGTGCAGTCGTGATTACAGGTCATTCACAATGCTTTGCTGCAGGCGCAGACTTAAATGAATTGGCACAGCTTGATGTGGTCAGCATTCAACAGGATCAACGACCACAGTTGTGGAAGCGGATTGATGAGTTTTCAAAGCCTTTAATTATGGCCGTCAACGGTTATGCCTTAGGTGCAGGTTTTGAATTGGCATTGCATGGTGACATTGTGTTGAGTGGTGAAAATGCACAATTTGCTTTACCAGAAATTGGTTTAGGCATGTTGCCCGGGGCAGGTGGAACACAGCGTTTGGCACGTCTCGTCGGTCAGCAACTGTGTATGCGTTGGGCAATGACAGGTGAAATGATCAGCGCCCAGACCGCATTGCAACACGGGATCAGCAGTCAAATTTGCCCAACAGCTTTAACGGTGCAATATGCCGTTGAATTGGCAGAAAAAATTGCCAAGCAAGCACCCTTAGCGATTCGTGTGATTAAACAGTCGCTAAAAAGTATTCATGAAGTGACCCTAAGCCAGGGTTTAAAACTCGAGCGTCAACATTTTGTGTGGTTGGCAGCAACCCAAGATCGTCACGAAGGCATTCAAGCTTTCTTAGAAAAAAGACAACCCGCATTTAGAGGTGTGTAATGGATTACCAAACAATTATTGTCGAAGAAAAAAATGCAGTCGGTTATTTAACGTTTAATCGTCCAAAGCAACTCAATAGCTTTAATGAAATCATGCATCAAGAAGTCTCAGGAGTTCTCAAAGCATGGGCAAAAAATGCTGAGATTCGTGCAGTGGTGATTTCTGCGGAAGGTCGAGGTTTTTGTGCAGGACAAGATTTAAGCGACCGCGTGGTTGATCCGAATGCCGATGCACCTGATTTAGGCCGCTCGATTGAAATGTATTATAACCCACTGATCAAACTGATTACTGAAATGCCGAAACCAGTGCTGTGTGCAGTGAATGGTGTAGCAGCGGGTGCAGGTGCCAACATTGCTTTGGCGTGTGACATTGTACTGGCTGCAAAATCAGCATCCTTTATTCAAGCCTTTTGTCGTTTAGGTTTAGTTCCAGATTCGGGTGGAACATGGTTTTTGCCACGTTTGGTTGGTCGTGCACAAGCAATGGCTTTGGCTATGCTTGGCGATAAGATTCCTGCTGAGCAAGCACAACAATTGGGCATGATTTGGCAAGTGGTTGAAGACGAAAAACTGAAAGCCGAAGCCAGCAAATTGGCAGAACATTTAGCGACACAACCCACTTATGGTTTGTCATTGATTAAAAAAGCCATTCATGCTGCAGCAGCTAATAGCCTCGATGAGCAATTGATTTTAGAACGTGATTTACAGCGTTTAGCAGGGCGTAGCAGTGACTATCGTGAAGGCGTACAAGCCTTTATGCAAAAACGTACACCACAATATACAGGATGCTAAATCATGGCAGAACTTCACTTACAGCATGCCCCTGTGGCAGTGATTGGTGCCGGTACCATGGGCATCGGCATTGCACAATTGGCGGCCATGCATGGCCATCCGACCCATGTGTATGATGTCGATCCACAACGTGTAGAAAGTGCTTTTGCTGCACTAAAACAGCAATTACAAAAACGTGTAGATGCCGGAAAAATGGCGGCTGATCTCTTGCAACTGACCTTGTCCAATTTAAACGTGGCAGCGGATTTACACGAATTAGCAGACAGCCAACTGATTGTAGAAGCGATTGTAGAAAACAAAGACGTTAAACAAAAGCTATTTCAACAGCTTGCTGATATCTGCTCGCCTGAGACGATCTTTGCATCCAATACATCTTCAATCTCGATTACTGCGATTGCTGCCAATATTCCACATCCAGAACGCGTGGTCGGTTTGCATTTCTTTAACCCCGCACCAGTGATGAAGTTAGTGGAAGTGATTGCAGGCTTAAAAACAGACCCAGCAATTTCTGATGCTTTAGTCAGCTTGATGACAGCATGGAAAAAAGTGCCAGTACGTGCCAAATCCACCCCAGGGTTTATCGTCAATCGTATAGCACGTCCTTATTATGCAGAAGCCTTCCGTGCCTTGCAGGAAAATGCCACCACACCTGAGCAGCTTGATTTTATCATGCGTGAATGTGGACGCTTTTCGATGGGGCCGTGTGAGCTGACCGATTTAATTGGCCAAGATATTAATTTTTCTGTCACGCAGAGTGTCTATAATGCCTTTTTTGATGAACCGCGTTATCGTCCATCCTTAATTCAAAAAGAATTAGTCGATGCAGGTTGTTTCGGTCGCAAAACTCAACAGGGTTTTTATGACTATCGAACGGAACATTCTAAAAAAGTGTATCAACTCCCTGCGATTTACAGTAAATCACCTGAAAAAATTGAGGTGGTGGTCAAAGGTGATTGGTCACATTCACAGGGTTTGATTGCGCTGTTGCAACAATCTAAACATATTCATCTGAGTATTGAAGCGGCGCCTACGGCTGAAATTCTCATTGGTGATGTGTCTTTACGTTTATCAATGGGGCAATCTGCCGAAATTGATTATGCATCACAAAAAGTGGTGTTGATGGATTGGCATGGCGATTGGTCACAAGCCAAAGCCATTGCAGTTACAGCTTCACCAGCGTGTACAGCGATAGATCAAAAAGCGATTGAACAGTTGTTTATCGGTCTAAATATTATTCCGATTTGGTCTCAGGATCATCCTGGCTTATATGTGCTGCGCAGCATTGCCATGTTGGTCAATGAAGGATGCGAGGCCGTTTTACATCAAATTGCGTCTGAACAAGACATTGATGCAGCCATGAAATTTGCTGTGAATTATCCTAAAGGACCATTCCAATGGGCACAAGAATTAGGATACAACATTATTTTACAGACTTTGCAAAATCTGTATCGTATTTATGGTGAAGAGCGTTATCGTCCTAATCTATATTTATTAAAAAAAGCGGCACAAGGACATGTGTCAACGCAGCAGCCATTACGCGCTGCCAGTTAAGGATAAAATGATGCAAGACGTATTTATTTTTGATGGGATTCGTACCCCAATTGGGCGCTATGCCGGTGGTTTAAGTAGTATTCGTACCGATGATTTGGCTGCATTGCCAATTCAGTACTTGAAGCAACAACATCCAAATTTGCCTTGGACGGAGGTCGATGAAGTGATTTTGGGTTGTGCCAATCAAGCCGGTGAAGACAATCGTAATGTGGCACGGATGGCAAGCTTGCTTGCCGGTTTACCTGACAGTGTACCTGCCATTACCGTGAACCGTTTATGTGCTTCAGGTCTTGATGCAGTGGGGCTTGCTTCACGTGCGATTAAATCGGGTGAAGCGCAGTTTGTATTAGCGGGTGGGGTGGAAAACATGTCACGTGCGCCCTTTGTTCAGTCTAAACCGACGAGTGCATTTAGCCGTACACCTGAAATTTTTGATACCACTATTGGTTGGCGTTTTATCAATCCGCTATTTAAAGCCAATTTTGGCGTCGACAGCATGCCTGAAACTGCTGAAAACGTGGCAGAAAAATACAATATCAGCCGTGCCGATCAAGACCAATTTGCCTACAACAGTCAGCAAAAAGTCGCAAAAGCACAGGCTGAAGGTCGCTTTGAGCGTGAGATTCTACCAGTTGAGATTAAAAGCAAAAAAGGTGTAGTGCGTGTTGCTCTAGATGAACATCCACGTGCAGAAACCACACTAGAGGCTTTAAATGCACTTAAAGCACCATTTCGTAAAGAAGGCGGTTCGGTCACAGCAGGCAATGCATCAGGTGTTAATGATGGTGCTGCATGTTTACTCTTAGGTAATAACGCCTTTGCTGAGCAGCATGGTTTAACTCCCCAAGTGAAAGTTTTAGGGATTGCAAGTGCTGGTGTAGAAGCACGTTATATGGGTATTGGGCCTGTACCTGCAGTGCGTAAAGTTTTAGCACAAACGGGCTTAACTTTAGAGCAAATGGATGTGATTGAACTCAATGAAGCCTTTGCCGCACAAGCTTTAGCTGTGATTCGTGAACTGGGTTTAGCGGATGATGATGCACGTATCAATCCAAATGGTGGTGCCATTGCTTTGGGCCATCCACTTGGCATGAGTGGTACACGTTTAGTCCTTACCGCAATGCATCAACTGAAAATTCAACAAGGAAAATATGCGCTGTGCACCATGTGTGTGGGCGTTGGGCAAGGTGTTGCCTTAATACTCGAAAATATCAATTCAGGACGTAATTGATTGACATAAAACAAGCTGTCGCGATGACTGCGTAAGGAGTAAGACAATGAATAAAAATGCAATGGAACACATCGAAACCGCATCTGTAGATGAATTACGTCAACTGCAAGTTGAGCGTTTAAAAAAGACGCTCAATCATGCTTATCATAACAGCACGGTGTATAAGCAAAAGTTTGATGAAGCAGGTGTACATCCGGATGATTTTAAACATCTTGAGGACTTAGCAAAATTCCCTTTTACCACCAAAAAAGATTTACGTGACAATTATCCATTTGGCATGTTTGCGGTGCCTCAAGAGCAAATTGTGCGCGTACATGCTTCATCGGGCACCACAGGTCAACCGACGGTGGTTGGCTATACCGAACATGACATCAATATCTGGTCGGACGTAGTCGCACGATCGCTGCGTGCTGCAGGGCTAAGCAGTAAAGACACCATTCAAGTGTCGTATGGTTATGGTTTATTTACCGGTGGCTTAGGTGCACATTATGGCGTAGAGCGTTTGGGTGCTACTGTCATTCCAATGTCAGGCGGGCAAACAGACAAACAAGCGCAGTTAATTCACGATTTTAAACCAACAGCACTCATGGTGACACCATCGTATTGCTTGAATATCATTGAAGCCCTGGAGAAAAAGTTTGGTTCAGCCAAAGACTGTTCTATTAAAACTGGTGTATTTGGTGCTGAACCTTGGACCAATGAAATGCGTAAAGAAATTGAAACGCGTTTAGGTATTGATGCCTTAGACATTTATGGCTTATCTGAGGTCATGGGTCCTGGGGTGGCAATGGAATGTTTAGAATCAAAAGATGGCCCAACCATTTGGGAAGATCATTTCTATCCTGAAATTATTAATCCAGAAACAGGTGAAGTTGTTGCAGATGGGGAGCTCGGTGAATTGGTTTTCACGACAATTACCAAAGAAGGTATGCCGGTGATTCGTTATCGTACCCGTGATCTGACACGTTTACTGCCAGGCACATCACGTACCATGCGTCGTATGGATAAAATAGTGGGCCGCAGCGATGACATGATGATTATTCGTGGTGTGAATGTATTCCCATCGCAAATTGAAGAGCAAATTTTGCAAATTCCACAATTAATTGCCAATTATCAGATTCATATTTGTAAGCAAGGTCACTTGGATACATTGCATATTCGCACTGAAATGCGTCAAGATAGCAGTCCTCAATTGGCGATGCAGCTTGCAAACCAATTAAAATCACAGATTAAAACCATGGTGGGGATTAGTGTGAGTGTTGAAGTGCTGAATGAAGGGAGTTTACCTCGCTCTGAAGGCAAAGCGCAGCGCGTTTTTGATATTCGACAATCCGCTTAAATGAACATGCCTGACGATAAAGGTCGTCAGGCAATTCAATAGGTAAATGAAAACGCAATGAATCCTAAATTAAAACAAATTATTGATGAGTTTATTCAACGTGAAGCGCTCAGTGGGACTTCATTGGTCATGACCATTTTTGGTGATAGCATTTATCACCGTGGCGGTGTCATCAGTCTTGCGAGCTTAATTCAGCTAATGGACGTATTTGGCTTGAATGAACGTTCAGTGCGTACGGCGGTCTTTCGTTTGGTACAAAATGGCTGGCTCAGTTCAGAGAAAATTGGGCGCACCAGTTATTACCGTATTACGGAAAGTAGTCGTCAGCGTTTTATCATGGCCGATCAAAAAATCTATGGCTTTAGTCATAAAGATTGGGATAAAAAGTGGGACTTGGTGCTACTGAGCTCAGTTGAACTTGAAAACAAATTGGTGTTAAAGAAAGAGCTTGAATGGTTAGGTTTTGCCAATATAGCGACCAATGTCATGGCGTATCCGGGCTGTGATCAACAAAAGCTGCAAAATTTATTACTCAGTCATCAAATGACCGATCAAGTGGTGGTGTTTCGTGCCGAAACCTTAGAACTTTGGCAAGAATCTTATCCGACGATTAAACGTATGGTGGTTGTAAACTGGCCGATTCAAGAATTGCATCAACGCTATGAAAAGTTTATTAGTGATTTCCGTGAGTTTTTCTATTTTGTTGAGCAAGAAGAAGAAATAGATGCTGTCCAAGCCTTTCAAATTCGTATCTTATTGATTCATCAGTTCCGTCGTATTTTACTTAAAGATCCAAATTTACCATTTGAGTTGTTACCGACGGACTGGCTGTCGTTAATTGCACGTAATTTAAGTACCAATTTGTATCAGGCGGTATTTATGGCAGGCGATGAGTTTTTCTTAAATGTTGCACGTACGGCTGAAGGCAGTATGCCGCCTGCACACCCACAGTTTTATAAACGTTTTGGTGGTTTAAAACAGCCAGATTTGAGCTATTAAGTTAGCGTCTAATTTATAAAAATTAACAACAAGGATAGAACAATGCCGTGCTATGCCATTGATGGCGTGATTCCTGTGGTCGATCCTCAGGCTTTTGTACACCCAAACGCCGTGTTGATTGGCGATGTGATTATTGAGGCAGGGGTTTATATTGGACCTTTTGCTGCCTTACGTGCTGACTTTGGCCGTATTCATATTCAAAAAAATGCCAATGTTCAAGACTCTTGTACCATTCATGGCTTTCCAAACAGTGTGACCTTGGTGGAAGAGTATGGTCATGTTGGTCATGGTGCTATTTTGCATGGCTGTGTGGTACGCAAGAATGCCCTCATTGGCATGAATAGTGTGATTCTCGATGAAGCTGTGATTGGGGAAAATGTGATTATAGGTGCCAACAGTACAGTTAAGGCAAAAGCAGAGATTCCTAATAATATGCTGGTATTGGGCAGTCCTGCACGGGTGGTAAGAGCCTTAAGTGATCAAGAAATTGCTTGGAAGCGTCATGGTACGGCGCAGTACATTGAGTTAACCGAGCGTTGTCTCAACAGTATGCAAGAAGTGAAGCCATTACCCCATGACACATCAGAACGTTTAACCTATCGAAATTTTCAGGCAGATCATGTCTTAAAGCAACAGATTTAAGCTCTTCACATATTTAATTCAGCTGTCCAAACGTCTCTAGCATGTTGCAAATGTCCGCTTTTGATATACAGCGTTGCACCTAATTCGGTGGCGTTTAGATCAATATCATAATCTGAAGGGAAGCGCATCAAGGTTCCCATAGGATATACATGGTGTGCTGAGCTAAGCGCACCTGTAAGGATAAAAATTTCAATGCCATGCTCAGCACTTTCAGCCATGCATTGATTGGGTTTTAATTTTTTCCAAAAAAGTCTGTTCAATATTTGATTTAAATAAGGAGCAGATTTTTCGACCTTGCTGAATGTGCCAATGCTTTGGGTCATGAGTATTGATGCGTGTTGGAGTCACTTCATGTTCTGTCATTTGCATGAGTTTAACAAAAATTTGGCAACCCATTTCACTCGATACCCGATGGCTAGATTGGTGTGGATTACGCATATACCATCCTGCAAGATAGTGTTGATCCTCATTTTCAGTAAATGTTCCAATTAAGACCAAAACCTCTTCACAAAGTGGATGCGAATGTTCAGGAAATTGAGATTTTGCAGCAAACACTACAATACTCGTGGCACATGCCTTTTCTGCACCAATTCGGTCAAGCATCATACGATTGACTTCACCACCTGGAGACTTAACCCTTTGGTAATTTTGCGGAGTGATGATAATTAGTTTTGAAAGTCAGCATGAAGATGCATCACACAATACACGTTTAATAATTTATAGAGAAAATAAGTGTAACTTTTTCAACAACACTATACGAGTTTAAACAACATGTCAGCAGTTGAATTATCAAGTGAATTGCAGTGCAACGGACTGAAATGGAAAGGAGGGATGTCGGTTGCATGTAAAGGTGGGGGCAGGTCCGAGTGATCACAAGGGGCTCAGTACAAGGAGATACTATGATGATTAATGGCTCAATTTAGCGGTTCAAAAGTATGCTTACACCGCGTAGCAAGATCAGCATTGTGATTATCTATAAACAAAATACCTGTTGCGATTTTAACTGCTCTACAGCGCCCAAAATTTTATAATTTCAAGCCCAAGACGGAATTTCTTACGAGCAGATTGCGACTTTACATAGTCATGCTGTGATATCGACTTACGTTAATTTGCTTTAAAAAGCATGCAGTTGCTTGGACGTTTTGGTGATTTTAAAGATCACTCTTATTTACTTTTCAGTCGATGTTACAGTAAAAATTAGACTAAGCATCATTGGTTTGCCATGGTTATATACGTGCGGTTCTGCTTGTTTCTTAGGAATTGATCAAGATGCCAAATATGTGTCAAAGCATATTTTAAAATGTTATCAAATTTTTCAAATATGCTGGGAGGATTGCTTGGCGTTAATATGACGCATAACAAGATGACTCTGGAAAAATAGGGTCATTTTTCGATGTTCTATTTTAAATCCTAAGAAAACGTCATGTGACAAATTTTTGGAATCAAAGTATTAAACAAGTGATCAATGTGAGAAAGTAAGAATAGTTTTTGTGCCAATTAAAGAATCAGAGAATTAAGTAAGCCAGACAATAGGTCAGTATCGTGTTTAGGTTTGCATAATAGCTTATTTAACTTACATTCACATAAAGTTAGATTCACAAAATAATTTTCAATATTTTTATCTATATCAGTAAATTATAAATTTTTACTCACGGGTTTTAATTTCAATAGTTCATGAACCATTATTTAGATTCTCTATCTTATATTTTTTTAAAAAAAAAATTCATTTTAAGAATAATAATTTACTGAGTTTATTCAGCTTTATTTTTCATAAATAAATCAAATCTTAATATTTCAATTTCTGGGTTTAATTAATTATTGTTTGGTCAAGTTGTTATAACAAGTTGAAAGCGATGTCTGAGCCAAGCAGTAAAAATAGCCAGTTGCCATTGTATGAACAAATCAAAGGACAGTTACAGCAAAAAATTCAATCAGGTGAATATCCAGCATTGAGTCAATTGCCATCGGAAAATGAACTTTCAGAGTTGTTTTCTGTGAGTCGCATAACCATTCGTCAGGCGCTGCACAAGCTTTCACAGGATGGTTTGATTTTTAAAGTGCATGGCAAAGGTACTTTTGTCAGTAAGCCAAAAGCCTATCAAAACATCACACAGCTTCAAGGTTTTGCAGAAGCGATGTCATCGAGCGGACATCACATTTTAAATGAAGTGTTGTCAATCGAGTTCATTGAAGCGCCGCTGAAAGTCGCATCTAAATTGAAGCTGGCTGTGCGTAGTCAAGTGGCTGAAATTAAGCGGGTGCGTTTACTAAATAACGAACCTGTGTCTTATGAATTGACTTATTTACCTGCGGAAATTGGCCTACAACTTCAAAACAAACAGGTGGATTTACGTGTTAGCGATATTTTCACCGCCATTGAACAAGACTTATCTATACCACTGGGTTATGCCGACTTAAACATTGATGCCATACAGGCAGATGATGAATTAGCACAGCTACTTTCAGTGGACATTCATACACCTATTTTACGTGTGGAACGACTGACACACGATGCTCACGAACATCCGATTGACTACGAATATTTGTACTTCTCAGGCGAAAGCTTCCAGTACCAATTACGTATTTTTCGTTAATCGGGATCAAGGAAATATCATGGAAACTAAATATTTAGAATATGACATTGTGGTGATTGGCGGGGGAACCGCAGGGCCGATGGCTGCAATCAAAGCCAAACAAGCCAATCCTGATTTAAGGGTCTTATTGATTGAAAAAGCCAATGTGAAACGCAGCGGCGCCATTTCCATGGGGATGGATGGTTTAAATAATGCGGTGATTCCGGGTTATGCCACGCCTGAGCAATATACCAAGGAAATTACCATCGCCAATGATGGTGTGGTCAATCAAACTGCCATTTATGCCTATGCTCAACATAGTTTTAAAACCATTCAACAGTTGGATCAATGGGGCATCAAGTTTGAAAAAGATGAAACAGGTGAATTTGCTGTAAAGAAAGTGCATCATATGGGCGCTTATGTCCTGCCAATGCCTGAAGGACATGATGTTAAAAAAGTCTTGTATCGTCAAATGAAGCGTGCGCAGGTCAAAATTAATAACCGTATTGTGACCACCAAATTATTGAAAAATGAACAGGGTGCTATCAATGGCGTGCTTGGTTTTGACTGTCGTAGTGGTGATTTTTATGTCATTAAAACCAAAGCTGCCATTTTATGCTGTGGTGCTGCGGGGCGTTTAGGTTTGCCATCTTCTGGCTATTTGATGGGGACCTATGAAAACCCAACCAATGCGGGTGATGGCTATGCCATGGCTTACCATGCAGGTGCTGAACTTGCTAATTTGGAATGCTTTCAAATTAACCCTTTGATTAAGGATTATAACGGACCCGCTTGTGCATATGTGACAGGGCCACTGGGTGGCTATACCGCAAATAGTAAGGGTGAACGTTTCATTGAATGTGACTACTGGAGTGGTCAGATGATGTGGGAGTTTTATCAAGAGCTTGAAAGTGGAAATGGTCCAGTATTTTTAAAAGTGGATCATTTAGCAGAAGAAACCATTCAAACCATTGAAGAAATTTTACATACCAATGAGCGTCCAAGCCGTGGGCGTTTCCATGAAGGACGTGGTACGAATTATCGTTCTGACATGGTTGAAATGCATATTTCTGAAATTGGTTTCTGTAGTGGTCATAGTGCGTCAGGGGTATGGGTCAATGAAAAAGCCGAAACATCTGTAAAAGGTTTATATAGCGCAGGCGATATGGCGGCAGTGCCACACAACTATATGTTGGGTGCATTTACCTATGGTTGGTTTGCAGGCGAAAACTCTGCAGAATATGTCATAGATGTTGCTGATTCAGAGCTGAATCAAGCGGAAATTGAGGCAGAACGTGAACGCATTTTTGCACCATTGAAGCGTGAGCAAGGTTTACCTTCAGATCAAGTGGAATACAAGTTACGTCGCTTTGTGAATGACTATTTGCAACCACCCAAAACGCGTCAAAAAATGGAAATTGGTTTACGTCGTTTTGAAGAAATTAAGCAAGATATTGCCCAAATTTCAGCTTCAAATCCACATGAACTCATGCGCGCTGCTGAAGTATCGGTGATTCGAGACTGTGCAGAAATGGCGGCTCGGGCATCTTTATATCGAACAGAAAGCCGTTGGGGACTGTATCACTACCGTGCGGATTTTCCAGAAAAAAATAATGATGATTGGTTCTGTCATGCACATTTGAAAAAAGATGAGCAGGGCAATATGACGAGCTTTAAAAAGCCGATTGAACCCTATGTGGTCGCAATTGAAAAAGCAGAACAACATTCCTATGACCAACTGCGTATTCAAAAACAGCAATTTGCAGTTGCAGACTAAATTTTAAAATATTCAAGATTCGGAAATATAAAAATGGCACTGATATTTAAAGAAATTTCACATCGAACTGTCGCTCCAGTTTTGGTTGATGAAGATAAATGTATTGCAGATAAGGGCTGCACGGTCTGTGTTGATGTTTGCCCGATGGATTTGTTGGCGATTGATCCCGAGACCAATAAAGCTTTCATGCAATTCGATGAATGCTGGTACTGCATGCCTTGTGAAAAGGACTGCCCAACCGATGCAATACACGTCAACATCCCGTATTTATTAAAATAAAAGAGAATATTTCATGCGTAAATTAAAAACACAAAAAGCGCTAGTCAGTACCATTGTCAGCTTAATTGTTGCAGGCGGGTTAAGCGCTTGTGATAGTAAAAATACTGAAAAAACTAATGCAAAGAGCTCATCGACAAAAGCTGAAACGGTTCGCGTTGCCATTGGTACACAAGATACAACTATTAACTGTGCAACGGGTGGTTTATTAATCCGTGAACTCAATTTACTCGATAAATATTTACCCAAAGATGGTGAATATAAGAATGTGAAATATGATATTCAATGGAAAAACTTTACTTCAGGTGCTCCATTAACCAGTGAAATGGTGGCAGATCGATTGGATATTGGTGCGATGGCTGATTTTCCTGCAGTCAACAATTTAGCGGCTTTTCAAAAAGCAGGTAAACAAAGTTTATTCTTAAATCCGCTCTCAGGAAGTACTACGGGTAGTGGGAACGCAATCGTAGTGCCGACAGATTCTAAGGTGAACTCGATTGCAGAACTGAAAGGACAAACGATTTCTGTTCCTTTTGCTTCGACTGCACACGGACTATTGCTACGAGTAGCCAAAGAACAAGGCTGGGAGTTGGATAAAGACATTAAAATTATTGCACAAGCACCTGAAGTTGCAGGTCCTGCATTAAAGAGCAATAAGATTGCAGCGCATGCAGATTTTGTGCCTTTTGGTGAATTGTTTGCATATCAAGGCATTGCTCGAAAAATTTATGACGGTTCACAGGCCAATGCACCGACTTTTCATGGTTCGATTGTTGCTAAAAACTATGCAGAAAAACACCCTGAAGTTATAAAAGCTTATTTGCAAGCTACGATTGAGGCAGATCAACTGCTACAAAAAGAACCTGAAAAATATAGTCAGATCATTGCCGATAAAACAGGTATTCCTGCGGAAGTGGTGTATTTATTTCATGGGCCATTAGGTTTACAAACCCGAGATTTAACATGGAAGCCTGAATATCGCCAAGCGACACAAACAGCTGTCGATACCTTAAAAATATTAGGGAAAAATGACGGAAAAATTGATGTAAATCAATTTATTTCAGAGCAATACATC
The DNA here is from genome assembly GCF_057480965.1 of Acinetobacter sp. P37. Lineage (NCBI taxonomy): Bacteria > Pseudomonadati > Pseudomonadota > Gammaproteobacteria > Moraxellales > Moraxellaceae > Acinetobacter > Acinetobacter sp. P37. The sequence goes on from NZ_JBLIYY010000005.1 coordinate 196,786, forward strand.
AAAGAGGCATTTTCAGCATCTAAGCTCGATTATGCCAAGTCTTTAGCCAATTACGGCAAATCGCCACTTGTTGCAAAGGATGCCTTAACAGGTGAACCAATTCAGACCTTTAAGCATGTGACACAAATTTGGGTCAAAGGTGAAAACCACGTGCGTAGTTATGAAACTGCTGAACATGCATTCCAAGATTTAAAGAAAATTCAACAAGCGGGTCAACAAACCCGTGTGGTGTATAGCCAAGATTTCCAAAGTGACATCAAGTTACTGTCGAATTTAGCATGGTTCGCAACCAATCAAACGGGACAGATTCAAGCCTTTTTACTCAAAGATGATGCCACGAAGTTTGCGCAAACCCACAGCGGTAAAGTTTATGACTTTAAAGCCGTTCAACAACTCGTGAAATAAAGGCAATCACATTGTCTAGCCTAATCGCCAACAATGAGGAAACGCATTATGGGAAGTTTAGTTGAAAATCAGGAAAAGGCGCTGCATCCAGCCATTTCTGTAAAATGGGATGCACTTAAAAATCCAAAATTGAGTCAATTTATCTTGGGTACAGTTTCGCTGGTACTGTGCTTATTACTGTGGCAAGCGTTGGCTCAATTTAAGATTAATCTGGGTATTGTGAATTTTAGCAACGTACCGACACCTATTGAAGTTGTTCAAGCTGTTATTCAATTTTTCCAACTGCCGACGGCTTTGGCACATTTAAAAGCCAGCATGTTACGGGTGCTGATTGGTTTTGCTTTAGCGGGGGTGATTGGCGTGGCATTAGGCTTGCTGATTGGTCAATATAAGAAAATGGCAACTTTTTTTCTGACACCACTTGAGGTCTTGCGTCCAATTCCTGCGGTGGCTTGGATTCCATTGGCGATTTTGATTTTTCCATCGTCTGAAGCTTCCATGATTTACATCACTTTTATTGGAGCACTCTTTCCAATTTTATTGAATACCATTCATGGGGTGGAAGCAGTTGATCCTCGACTGATTGCATCTGCAAAAAGTCTCGGTGCATCTGAATTTGCCATTGTACGTGAAGTAGTTATACCAGGGGCTTTACCCAACATCACTACAGGTCTATCCATTGGTATGGGGACATGCTGGTTTTGTTTAGTTACGGCTGAAATGATTTCAGGTCAGTTAGGCATTGGTTATTTCACTTGGGAGTCTTTCACGCTACAGAATTACAGCAGCATCGTGGTCGGAATGTTACTGATTGGTGCCTTGGGCATGATGAGTAGTGCCTTAGTACGTTGGATTGGTAAGAAATTTACTCCCTGGTATCAATTGAGGAAAGCCTAATGACTGAGCATGTGAACCCATCTCTGAAAAAACTCGGTGAAATTGACATCCGCAATTTGTCTTTACATTTAGGACAAGGCCAGCAGCGTTTTCAAGCTTTAAATCAAGTCGATATGCATATTCAAGCGGGCGAGTTTGTGTGCTTACTTGGACCTTCGGGTTGTGGTAAATCCACACTACTTGGCGCATTGGCTGGGCATTTGGCGTATAGCGCTGGTGAATTGCTGGTCGATACTGAAACAGTGTCTAAACCGCATCCTGATCGTGGCTTGGTATTCCAGCATCACACATTATTTCCTTGGAAAAGCGTCATTGAAAATGTTGCTTTTGGCTTAAAAATGAAAGGTATTTCACCAACTGAGCGCCTAAAACAAGCACAGCACATGATCGACTTGGTGGGACTAACGGGTTTTGAACAAAAATTTCCAGCAGAACTCTCAGGGGGGATGCAGCAACGCGTGGAAATTGCCCGTGTACTGATTAATCAGCCTAAAGTTTTACTGATGGATGAACCCTTTGGTGCTTTGGATGCCCAAACTCGCATTCGTATGCAGCAACTCCTACTTGATATTTGGCAAGATATTCAAACCACAGTGCTGTTTATTACCCATGACATTGATGAAGCGCTGTTTTTGGCGGATCGGGTGCTGATCATGAGCCATCGTCCGGGGCGGATTATTGAGGAAATTCGACTGAATTTTGCCCGTCCTAGAGACATTGACATTGTTACATCGCCAGAATTTACCGAATTAAAGAAACATTGTATGCATGCTTTAAAGCGTGAAATTTTAGAAGATATGAATCGATTAAATCCTTTGGGGATTCCCAAAAAAGCAGTTGTAGAAGGATAAACCCCATGCAGTTCCAATACCCCGAATTAAAAAATATAGATGAAGATGATTTAGATTTTCTTGAGCAACTCAATCAAGAGGATGAAAAAAGACGTTTTATCGCATTAATGAATATTGCAGATGAAGAGCGGGAAGATTTATTACCTTGGTTGCATTATGCATTGACACATGACCCAGCGTCTTTAGTACGTTTAGAAGCGGCAAAACGACTTGAAGGTTGGGAAGATCCACACAGTTTAAATGCTTTGGCAGGAGCATTATTAGATCCAGATGCTGAAGTGGTTGCAGCAGCGACGCAAAGTTTAAGTGAAGTTAAACAAGCTCAATCTGCAGAGGTTTTAGCAGGCTATTTGGCTAAAGAAGAACCTGCGGTCAAAGTTGCCATTTTAAGAGCCTTAAAACCTTTACGTGATCTTAGTTTTTATCAAGAAATTGAAAAACATATTCATCACACAGATGTATTGGTACGCCGTGAAGCGGTGAGTACATTGAGTTGGTTACAGCAAGAACAAGCCGTTAGTAGTTTAAGTCAAATTGCACGCAACGACCCAGATTTAGAGACTCGTCGTATTGCAACAGGTGGGTTAGGTTATGTAAAACAGGCACATCCTGAAGTTATAGATGCCTTAGCCTATGGTTTAGCCTCACACGATTGGCAATTGCGCGTTGAATCTGCATTAACCATTGGAAAATTAAAATTAGCCTCACTTGAAGAAAATTTGGTTGAACTGTTGTATGACACCTATTGGCAAGTGCGTATTGCAGTGGTGCGTAGTTTAGGACTCATTAAATCCAAACAGGCTTTGGATGGCCTGGCACATAATTTTGACTTTAAAATTAGTAACCTCCGTAAAGAAGTCGCTTTGGCATTGGGCGAAATTGGGGGTAGTCGTGCCGAACAATTATTACAAGAGCATGCAGATGACCCAGACCCTGAAGTGCGTAAAGCGATTCGTATTGGTTTAGGGTTAATTTTGGAGCAAGCCCATGCAGAATAATTCGCAAACAAAACCGACAGATATCCAGTTTGATGTTGAGCGAGATCTCATCCATTTTATTTGGTCGGAAGAAAAGACCATCACTTTGAGTCATGATCAACTGCGAAATGCATGTCCTTGTGCATTTTGTCGTTATAACAAGATTAAGAAGTTACCGATTTCATTGGTCGATCATGTACAGGTTACCGAATTGAATAGCCAAGGTTATGGTGTACAGATCTGTTTTAGTGATGGTCATAATCAAGGGATTTTTCCTTGGGAATATTTAAAAAATATTATATGATATAATGAAAGATGAATATTTTTCCTGAATATTCATCTTTTATTTATAATAAATTGTTAAATAGTTTAGAAAAATAATTATTTTAAATATGGTTTAAAAAAATTAATAATTAAAAAAATGCGTTTAATATTATGAAATCAAAAGATTTATATAGAAAATATGCAATAAGATATAGAAGGTTGTTATTCTATAGAAACTTAGTGATAAAATTAAGAAAAATAATACTTATAGTTTTGTTAACTATATTTTCTATATTCTTCTTGGTTTTGTATTGCTTGGATTTGCAAAACATAAATATAGATATATATTTTAATTTATTTATAAAATTTTTTATTGTAATGGGTATTATTTATTACTTTAAAATTGATCATTTTTTTGCAAACAAATTAGCTTTAGTGGTTTGTAACATCCGTTTTTAATAGACCTATAAAAACTTTCAGCTATGGAAAAAAAAGGGCATTTTAACCAAAGATGATTATATATATACATGCGCGATCTGCTGGAGACAGTGCTAGAGCAGTTGCAAAAATCAGAATTAGATCATGATGAAGAATACGATACTAAAATTATTGTTTGTCCGGCTAGATCATCACATAGCGTACCAGATTTCGGCATAACGTATATTATGTTCATTAGGATACTTCACTGGAGAGATTCACCATAATATTAATCTCTCCAGTGAAGTTGCGCCAACGGCTGAGTTATGTAGGGCGCAATCTTGGATATCTTATTTAACATAATATACATTATACGAAATGCTTCAACTTTATTTACAAAGATGATAATTCACAGCTCTTGCACATCAACTGTATTCAAATTGCTATGTTCCTAAGCTACGCTAAAAATAAATTTGTTCTGGCACAATCCTTAAACAAAAAAAGCCATAACAACGATTGCTATGGCTAAATCACATGTATTTCTATAGTTGAAATTCTGAATTTTAAATCAATCAATTGTTTTACTGATTGTTGATTTAGGAAGATTTCATTTCCTCACTGCTAAATGCTTTTGTCTTTTGCTCTATTTGATCCGGCTTTAAAAATGATGATGCAATAATCGCAATCACTGCAAAGCCTGAAATATAGGCAATAATTAAATTTGGGCTTCCATCACCAATACTTAGCAATTTCGTCGCGATTAATGGTGCTAAACCGCCACCTAGCACGCCTGCAAATTGAACTGAGATTGAAATACCGCTATAACGTATTTCTGCTGGAAATTGGCGCGAAAATAACTGTGACTGCGGCGCATACATCAAAGGAAAAACAACACCAATACCAATCACTATGGCCGTCCAAACCAATACTGGATCCTTGGTATTTAACATCGCAAAAAATGGATAGCTGTATAAAGCCAGTACGCATAAACCAAATCTAAACATGTTTTTTTGCCCAACTTTATCAGACAAATGTCCAAAAATTGGCGTAATAACCATGATGACTGCAGCACCACAAATCGTTGCAAACAAGATATCTTGTCGAGGAATATTTAGCTGTGTGGTGGTATAGGCTAAAGCAAATGTCGATGCTAAATAGAACCAAGCATTTTCAGCAGCTCGAGATAAAATAATCGTAATCAACTGCTTAGGATGATTTTTAAAAACTTGTTTTGCTGGAACTTTAATTGTTTCGGTTTGAGCTTTAACTTTTTCAAAGTCTGGTGACTCCGGCACTTTTACACGAATATACCAACCTACAGCCAGTAAAATAATGCTGGCTAAAAATGGTAGACGCCAACCCCAGCTAAATAACGCTTCTTCAGGTAACATTGAGACTAAGCCTAAAGCTACCGAAGCGAGCAATAAACCACCACCAGTACTGGCTTGCGGTAAACTTCCCCAAAAGCCTTTTTTACCCGATGGCGCATGCTCTACCGCCATGAGGACTGCTCCGCCCCATTCTCCACCCATGGCCATGCCCTGTATAAATCTTAAAATAATTAAACAGACCGTTGCCCAATAACCAATGGTTTCAAATGTCGGTAACAACCCAATCATCACCGTTGGAATACCCATCAACATTAGTGTGACCAATAACATTGATTTACGACCGATTTTATCGCCGAAATGACCAAAAACAATTCCACCAAGTGGTCGACCAATAAAGCCTACAGCATAGGTAGCAAATGCTGCCAATACGCCAGTTAAGGGATCAAGATTTGGGAAAAAAAGTCGATTGAAAATGAGTGCTGCGGCAGCACCATAGATAAAAAAGTCATACCATTCGATGGTTGTACCCACCATGCTGGAAATACCCGCTAAACGATGCGAGGACTTAGCTGGTGGAGCTGTGTTTCCCTGTACATTTTGCATTGTTATCTTCCTTATTCTGCAAGATATTTCTACGTTGCATTTTCACGATGCTTGATTTGTATGATGATTTTCTTCATGAAAATCAATACTTTTAGATCTTATATGTGTTTAATTTACGCTGAGTCACTGGTTCATATCGAACATAAAATCAAATATGAATATTGACCAAGGGTTTGAACCGTTAAAAATATAAACCTACTGATTAAATAGATATTTCCTCCATTATTTTGTCTAAAGTCGGACTGGACTGTTGCCACTTTGGCTGTTTGTCTTTATCCACAATTAATGCACGCACACCTTCAACAATATCGCCATGTTGAAACCAAACGTCTTGTAAATGTCGTTCAATTTGCATGCATTGCTTCAGTGAAAGACCTCGACCTAAATGTTGGAGCTGTAAACTGATCCTTTTTGCGATTGGAGACCGTTGTTCCAAGGTATTGCGTATTTTTAACGCCCACGCTTGAGCATCATTATGCTGTTCATTTTCAAGACTATTTTCAATGGCATCAATGCTCTCAAAACCAAAATGCTTACGAATTAAATCTGCATTTTGACTGAGTTCACTTTCCGCTGGTCGAGTAATATATTTCGCAATCAATTGTTCAATATTTTCCTTGCTGAGTTGCTTAGAATTTCTTAAATCTTCTTCTAATTGAACAAGTTGCTCACTCGGAACATGGTAGTCAATCAAATCTAGGTATAACGCATCGCTGGCACTGATTTGATCGCCCGTAGTTGCCATGTACACACCAATATCATCCAAACGTGATAAAAAGTGTGTCGCAGCCACATCTGGGAAAAATCCAATGGCAGTTTCAGGCATGGCAAATCTAGACTTTTCGCTGCTGACAAGCACATGACATGCTTGGGCTAAGCCAAATCCACCGCCAAGTACATAGCCATCGAGTATGACAATAATGGGTTTTTCATACGCACGAATGCTATTCAGCATTTCATACTCAGCTTGAAAATAAGCTTGATAATCTTCTTTACCATTCATATAACTATCATAGAGATAGCGAATATCTCCACCTGCACAAAATGCTTTGGGACTATTTGAGCGAATAAGTACAGCATGAATATTGGTTTGATCAGCCCATAGTGCTAATTGCTGTTGAATCCCTTGGATCATATTCAAAGATAAGGCATTTAAACTTGCCACGCGATCTAAACTGATTTGGCCTAAATGTCCATGTTCTTCAATCATTAAGTTATTTGTACTCATATCCATATAATCCTTTTTTATTTTTAATTGTCTTTAAAATTGGCTTGGCGCTTTTCAACAAATGCTTGCATGCCTTCTTTTTGGTCTTGAGTGGCAAAAATCGAATGGAATGTTCTACGTTCAAAACGTAAACCTTCTTGCAAACTGACTTCAAATGCACGGTTAATTGACTCTTTGATCATCATGGTTGCGACTACAGATTTTTCGGCTATTTTTTCAGCAGCTTTTAAGGTCTTTTCGACCAACTCCTCTTTAGGGAAGACTTGAGCAACTAAACCACTCTGCTCTGCTTCTACTGCGCCCATTTGTCTCGCAGTCAGACACATTTCCATTGCTTTGGCCTTACCAATAGCAATCGTTAAGCGCTGTGTCCCACCTATCCCTGGGATTACTCCCAAAGTCACTTCTGGTAAACCGAATTTTGCATTATCGGCACAGTAAATAAAGTCACACATGAGCGCTAACTCACAGCCTCCACCTAACGCATAACCACTGACAGCTGCGATTAAAGGTTTACGGCGCTGTGCAATTCGATCTGCCAGATGAAAAAAATCATCCAAATAAATATTCGGAAAACTCAGTTCAGCCATTTCTTTAATATCTGCACCAGCGGCAAAGGCTTTTTCAGAACCTGTAATAACCATACAACCGATGGTTGGATCTCGATCTAAATCATCTAAGGCTAAATTAAGGTCTTGAATTAATATGCTATTCAACGCATTTAAAGCCTGAGGACGATTTAAAGTAATAAGTCCAACACCATTGTTCTTTTCGAGCAGAATCGTTTCAAATTGCATGTGATATCCCTATATATGTTCAATATTTATAAGTAGGCTTTGTCTGAAGCCTTGTCGTTTTAAATGTCTTAAAGACAACGTTATAAGCTACGGGCAATTACTAAACGTTGAATATCACTCGTACCCTCATAGATTTGGCAAATACGTGCATCACGATATATACGCTCTATCGGGAAATCTTTGAGGTAGCCATAACCTCCAAAGACTTGTAATGCTGCTGAGCAAACACGTTCAGCCATTTCAGATGAAAAAAGCTTGGCCATAGACGCTTCATTTAAACAAGGTTGTCCTGCTTCTTTTAAACGTGCCGCGTGATAGACCAATTGGCGTGCAGCTTCTATTTCTGTTGCCATACTTGCCAATCGGAACGCAACTGCCTGATGTTCAAAGATCGGCTTTCCAAAAGTAATACGCTCTTTGGCATATCGGGTTGCTTCTTCTAATGCTGCTCGTGCAAGACCAACCGCTTGCGCCGCTATACCAATACGACCGCCTTCTAGATTTGATAAGGCGATTTTCAAACCTTCACCTTCTTTTCCTAACATCAGGCTTTCATGCACTCGCACGTCTGTGAGTGCAATTTGGCAGGTATCTGAGGCATGTAATCCAAGCTTTTCTTCAGTACGAATCACTTCATAACCAGGTGTTTCTCTTGGGACAATAAAAGCACTCATGCCTTTTTTCCCTGCACTTGGGTCAGTCACAGCAAAGACAATAATGACCCCTGCATTATGTCCCGAGGTAATAAACTGCTTAGCACCATTAATCACCCATTCATTGCCATCTTTTACTGCACGAGTTTTAATGGCAGCAGCATCTGAACCCGTATGTGGCTCAGTTAATGCAAATGCACCGATCATTTTGCCTTGTGCTAAAGGCACTAAATATTTCTGCTTTTGTTCTTCTGTGCCAAATTTAGCAATAGGAACACAGCCTACCGAGTTATGTACACTCATAATGGTTGAGGTTGCCCCATCGGCCGCGGCAATCTCTTCTAAAGCCATAACATAGGCAAGATTACCTGTATCTGAACCACCCCATTCATCTGATACCAACATACCCAATAAACCCAGTTCTCCCATCTGCGCTAATGCCGCTTTGGGAAAGGTACCGTTTTTATCCCATTCAGCCGCTTGAGGTTTAATTTGTTCCTGTGCGAAACTGCGTGCCATGTCCTGAATTAATAATTGTTCTTCGGTAAATTGCATCTTATCTTCCTGTACATCAATCAATTGCTTTCATCCACTTTGAAAATGATTGAAACTGAATGAAAGCTTGATTCCTGATCATGATTGTTCGGCATTAATTAAGGGTTAATCGTTACGTCATTTAACTTGCATGCTGCGTGGATTGTTTTGCAATCTCTTGATTTCTTAATAAGAAGCGCTGAATTTTTCCGCTTGGAGTTTTCGGCAGTTCTTGAACAAACTCCACCAATCGTGGATAAGCATGTGCAGATAAGCGCTTTTTCACAAATTGCCCTAGTTGCTCTGCTAACTCTTCTGACGCTGTGACATGCTCAGCTAAAATCACAAAAGCTTTTACAATTTCTGTCCGATCCGGATCAGGTACACCAATGACCGCAGCTTCAATCACTGCATCATGCTCAAGTAAAGCGCTTTCAACATCGAATGGCCCGATACGATAACCGGATGTTGTAATCACATCATCATTACGACCAACGAAGCTCATGCTGCCATCTGCGTGTAATTCTGCGGTATCACCCGTGAGGTAATAATGCTTTACAAAGGGTGACTTACGACTTTCTTTATAGCCACCAAACCACATCATCGGTGATTGACTAATATCGATAGCCAGTACTCCTGGCGTTCCTGCAGCTAGCTCTTGCCCTTGTTCATCAACAACCGCCACGCGATATCCCGGACTGGCATAACCTGCGACACCTGCGCGAATATCATGTTGTAAGCCATGATGATTACACACCACCATACCAACTTCAGTCTGACCATAATGGTCAAAGATCGGTGCATCTAAAACTTGTTTAAACCAGCGGAACACTTCAGGGTTAAGCGGCTCTCCAGCGCTACTGACGACTCGAAATTTCCCTTTGAGTTTTGCCATTTGTTCAGGATCAGCTGCCATCATCATCCGATACGCTGTCGGTGCGCCTGCAAGGTTCGTCACTTTGTAGTCATCTACGATCTGACACAAACTATCAATGCTAAAACCACCTTCGTAAAAGAGTGTTGCATGTCCAAGTAAAAGTGGCCCAGTAATTCCGTAATACAAACCATAAGCCCAACCCGGATCGGCAATATTCCAAAACGAATCATCTTCACGCAGTCCTACCGCATTTTTCATATATTGACCAAAAGCGATCAAAGCTTTAAGCGGGACTTCTAAGGGCTTTGCAGGACCTGTAGTACCTGAAGTAAACATCAAAAGAAATGGATCATTGATGCTCTGTAGGACAATTTCACAATCTGTAGACTGTGCGTTTACTTCATCCCAAAAGTTTAAATCTCCCTGTTGTATCCCTTGACCCGCTGGATCTGCAACAGTAACGATTTGAGGACAATGTGCGACTTCATCTAATTTACTGCGATTACCAACATCGCTAATCACCAATTTGCTTTGTGCAAGGTGTAAACGATGTTCAATGGCTTTGGGGCCAAAGGCGGTAAATAGCGGTTGATATACAGCACCTATTCGCCAAGCCCCTAAAATCACCACAAGTAATTCAACTGTACGGGGTAATAAACCCGATACACGATCACCTTTTTGCACACCCTGTGACTTTAAAAAATTGGCAAATTGGCTCGACCACTGTTGCAGCTCTGCAAAGGTATATTGTTCTTTCCACCCATCTTTACCTTGCCAATATAGTGCGACCTTATTTTGATCAATCGCATGACGGTCGCAGCATTCATAACATGCATTTAATTGCTCTAAAGAGCCTGATAACATTTCTTTGGCAGCATGATTTAAGTCAAATGCCTTTGCAACATCTTGATAATTCGACATCTTCTCTACCTCAGTCTCAATTTATTGTTATTCCGACACGAGTGTTAGTATTTTTAGCCATCCCTAGGCTAGATTGGTGTTCAATGTGATTCAGCATCCTTAGGTAAATATTGCTGCACGATGCTTGAAAAATCTAAGTGTGCATTACCTTGTAAACACAGCTGTTGATACATCTGCTGAACCAGTCCACCTAAAATAATCGGCTGTTTGACTTGTCCTGCGGCTTCTACAGCCAATCCTAAATCTTTCAACATCAACTGCGTTGCAAAACCATCGGTATAGCCACGTCCTGCAGGTGCATTTGCTGAGATACCCGGCCATGGATTACATACATCCGAACTCCAGCAACGTCCGCTCGAACTATTCACCACACCTGCTAAGGCTTGAGGATCAATCCCCAGACGCGCACCGAGCGCCATACCTTCAGCAACGGCTGCCATGGAAATACCAAGAATCAAGTTATTGCAAATTTTCGCAATTTGACCTGCACCCACATCACCACAATGCACAATGTTTTTACCCATGTGGCCCAATACCGCTTTGGTTTTTTCAAAGGTTTGATCATCCGAACCGACCATAAAGGTTAATGTACCTGCCTGAGCACCAATAGTTCCGCCTGAAACAGGTGCATCACAGATTTTTATCTGATGTGCAGCACCTGCCTCGGCTATGTCCTTAATGGTTTGCGGATCAATGGTACTGCTATCGATACATAAGCTTCCTGCTTTCATTACCGCTAATACACCATTTTCTCCCAAATACACTTCTTTGACATGCTTGGCAGCAGGCAACATGCTAATCACAACATCTGCTTGTTTCGCGGCATCTTGTGGGCTGTGGCAAACAGTACCACCTGCTTCAGTAAAATGCTGAATCGCAATTTCGCTTAAGTCGAAACCGTAAACCGTAAAACCTGCTTTGAGTAGGTTTTGGGCCATTTTTCCGCCCATGTTTCCTAAACCGATAAAGGCAATATTCATCCTTGAACTCCTAAATTAACGTAGGTTAATGGTGGTATTCACTTCACCTTTTTCTTGTGTATCTTCGAACCAACGACTGGTGATGGTTTTGGTTTGTGTATAGAACTGAACCGCTTGCTTACCATATGGACCTAAGTCCCCCAGTTTTGAACCACGCGATCCTGTAAAGCTAAAGAAAGGTACAGGTACAGGAATTGGAATATTGATACCCACTTGACCAATATCGATATCACTTTGGAATGTACGAGCGACTGCACCGCTTTGTGTAAATAGTCCAACACCGTTGCCAAATGGATTGGCATTAATCAATTCAATCGCCTGCTCCAGAGTATCGACATGAATAATGGCTAACACGGGCCCAAAGATCTCTTCGGTATAGATGCGCATATCGGTTGAAACTTGATTAAAAATCGTTGCTCCGACAAAGTTTCCTTGCTCATAGCCGATGACTTGAACATCACGACCATCCAGCAGCAACTCCGCACCTTGCTCTACACCGCTTTGAATTAAATCCAGTACACGTGCTTTTGCGCGAGGTGAAATAACTGGGCCAATATCGGTATTCGGCTCATGCCCTGCATTGACCTTCAGCGTTTTGGCTTTTTCAACCAGTTCATTAACCCATTCTTTACTTTCACCAACCATGACAGCAACCGACAAAGCCATACAACGCTGACCCGCCGCACCAAATGCTGCACCAACGAGAGCATTTAAAGTGTGTTCTTTATTGGCATCTGGCATCACCACCACATGGTTTTTAGCCCCCATCATCGACTGCACACGTTTTCCATGCTGTCCTGCAAGGTTATATACATGTGTACCAACAGCCGTAGAGCCAACAAACGAAATGGCCTTAATAGCTTGATGTGTGCATAAACGATCAACAACGTCTTTACCACCATGCACTACGTTTAATACACCTGCTGGAATACCGGCTTCAATCGCAAGTTCGACAAGCATCATGGTCGATAATGGATCTTGTTCAGATGGCTTTAAAACAAAGGTATTTCCACAGACGATGGCCATTGGGAACATCCACAGTGGAATCATCGCAGGAAAGTTAAATGGCGTAATTCCTGCACATACACCCAAAGGTTGCTGCAAGGTATAGGTATCCACACCACGTGCAACACCTTCTATATATTCGCCCATTTGAAGTGTGCCAACCGAACACGCATGCTCAACGACTTCTAAACCACGTTGAATATCACCTTCAGCATCTGCAAGTGTCTTTCCTTGCTCAGCAGTCAGTACGCGGGCAATCTCTTTCATATTGCTACGGATCAGATCTTGTAGCTTCAACATAATGCGCATACGTGCTTGTACGGGTGTTAAGCGCCAAGTTTTAAACGCCTCTTGCGCTGAAGCAATCGCTGCATCCACTTCTTCCATAGTCGCCATTGGAACACGACCCAAAACCTCTTGAGTTGCAGGATTTAGAATGTCTTGCCACTCTGTAGTGTTTGACTCTACAAATTTACCGTTAATTAATAATTTAGCCGTCGCTGACTGAATATTTGACATTGTGTTCATGACCTCTCCATAGGCACTTATTGTTTTGTACTGACTTAGAAAATATCCAAAAGCCTTATATTTATATTTTCCAATTCACTTCAAACTAGCAAAGAAAATTTTGACTACCAATAGAGATTCACGCACGATTGATGTGCAAATATACACAGGGATGACAATAACAATGAAAGTAGATTGGGATCATTTACAGTATTTTTTGGTTTTGGCTCGTGCGAAAACCCTAACCAATACTGCACGTATTATCGGTGTTGAGCACAGTACGGTTTCTCGACGTATACATGCGCTAGAACTGGCTTTAGGCACACCATTATTTAAACGTGAAGCCACAGGTTATGAGCTCACTTTAGAAGGTTTGGCACTGGTTCCTCGCGTTGAACAAATGGAACAGGCATTTTTACAAATCGAAAAACCTAACCAACCTATGCAAGGTCGTGTGCGAATTGGCACACCCGAAGGGTTTGGAACAGCATTTTTGACACAGCTCTTGGCAGAATTGTCCAAAAAATACCCCTTGCTGACTATCGACCTTATTCCTGTGCCGAAAATGATCAAGCTTTCACATCGTGAAGCAGATATTGTTATTTCCATCGATCGACCAAAATCAGGCCCCTATATCATTACTCGACTGGCAGACTATTGTTTAAAGATTTATGGCAGTAAAGAATACTTAAAAAATACGCAACCCATTCATACATTAGAAGATTTAAAATCACATACCTTTGTGAATTATATAGATGATTTAGTCTATAGCCCTGAACTGTATTGTTTAGAACGTTTACCTATTCAGCTCAATGCAAACTTTAGAAGTAGTAGTATTTTGGCTCAACAAATTGCCGTGAGTGCGGGTGCAGGATTGGCAATATTGCCCAAGTTTTTGGCCGAGGAAAAACCCGAATTAGAACAAGTCTTGGCGCAAGATGTTCGTTTTGTGCATACCTTTTGGATGCTGACCTTAGTCGATTTACAACATGAGCCACGCATTAAGCTAGTCTGGGACTTTTTGAGAAAAAGAACTGACCAATATCATAGTTTATTAATGGATTAAGAAATGAAGCTACCTTCCAAACTATAACTGTTATAGAAATTTAGATGAATGTTGTATCTATGCTTTCAAGCGATATACCTCAATAATCACCTATAACTACTAGGGATTTAGAGTACATCTTATGAGCAATCAAGAGCCTAAAAAACCGCAAAAATATGCAGACAGTGAAATTTCAGATAAGGCCTTTAAGCGTGCCATTATTTGGTTCTCGATCTATGTGCTTTTATTCTGTATTGGTGTAGCGTTTGTTGTTGGTGCAGATAATTCCTATCTACCTTAAGCGATAATCTATTCACTTATTGCAACTCGCAATTGCATGTATATCTTACATTTCATGTTTGCTCATGATCAATTCATAATGAATTGATCATTAAGCCAAATAATTTGGTTTTAAATTTAAAAAAAGCTTGTAAGTCTAGATTTACAAGCTTTTTTGCATTTTTAAAGTGATCAAATTACAGCTATAAAATTACTTGCCCATCTGAATCGCTTATGCAGGACTCTGCTTTTTCACTTGGTGCTGTAGATGTGTTTGAATATATTCACCGTATACCGACATTTTTTCAAAGATGTGTTCTGAATAAAACATGTCTTCTACCAAGACTTGCGCACGGTCAAATTCATATAAACCTAATCGTTGTAAAATTTTCGCATTGATAAACGAAAACTTTTGGCATAAATCGATATATTGCTGATCTTTGTCTTTAAATAGCAGCTTTAACATATTGATTTTATTTAGATCAAAGTCAATCGGTTCAGCGTTATCCGCCAAGACATGGATTTCAACATCTAAATATTCAGCAAGCTGATTTAATTTTTCTAAGTCGATATGTAGATGTGTAATACAAATAATTTTGGAAACTTTCGGATTACATAAGCTATTGATCAAACTAAAATAGAAGTATTCTGCTGGCGATAGCTGTTCATTATTTAGCTCAATGTAGACATTGAGTCCCGATAAAACATCATCAACTTTAAATGCGCTAAGTTTAGCCTCAGCATGATAATAACGATTCAATATCGCAACATTTTCAGGGCTTTGTGGTGTAGCGTAGATCACCTTCTGATTCAAATTCGCTAAGATAAAGGGTGCAAATAAAAAAGCCGCATTTTCAGCCTTGGCGTGCATATACTCCTGACAAATACTGACATAGCCCACTTGCTGTACTTGGCGCAAAATTCGACTTCGTAAAAGCACCGCTTCTAAATTAGTATGCTGTTGTTGCAACAGATGCAGCGTTGAATCTGTCAATGGAACATCCACCAGTAAATGTTGTAACAGTTCTAATTCACTGGCTTTAAACATACTCAACTCCCTAACTTCCATACCATTTGACGCCACAAGTGTTGTGGTCTATGCACCTTATAAAAAATTCAAGCTTAAAACTAGATACAGTGATTTTGAAAAAACATATAACAGTATAGACTCATCTGTTATAAAAATTTAATGTAAAGTTTCATTTACTGATATATTTATAACAGAATTTTGTCTTGTTGATGACTATGTATAAATCGGAACAGCTCGCTCAGCACCTACGTCAACTGATTGAAAATGGCACTTTAAAAGCGCACGAAAAACTTCCGTCTTTACGTGAACAAGTGCAGTTGTCTGGCTTTAGTTTAATCACGGTCATGAATGCTTATCAGGAGTTGGAATCACGTGGCTTAATCTATGCACGTGAGAAATCTGGCTACTATGTGGCGCAAGGCTTACTCGAAATAGAAGCTGAACAAACTCAAATCGTGTCCTTAAACACACCGGTTGAAATTAACTCTCTGGTCTTTAAGTATTTAAAATCAATACAAGATGAAAAAATCATTCCCTTGGGTTCAGCCTTTCCAGCTCAAGACATTGTTTTTTCTAAAAAGTTAACCCAAATCATGGGGCAAATTTCCCGAAATCCCAAAAGTTACGATGCCATTGATAATCTTCCACCCGGAAATTTAGCCCTACGTAAGTTGATTGCACAGCGTTATTGCATGCAAGGTATTGCCACAGATCCAGAGGATATTGTGATTACCTCAGGCTGTATGGATGCGCTGAATCTTTCCTTACAGGCCATAGCCTCACCGGGTGATTATATTGTGTTACAGCAAAATATTTTCTATGGCGCCTTGCAAGCTGCAGAGCGCTTAGGCCTTAAAGTGGTGACCTTACCTGAACATCCACAAGACGGTTTTGATTTAACCGCGTTTGAACATATTTTAAAAACTTATCCCGTCAAGATCTGTTGGCTGATGCTGAATTCGCATAATCCTGTTGGCTTCACAGTGAGTGATGAAATCAAGCAAAAAATTGCCGTGTTATTACACCAATATCATGTGCATTTAATTGAGGACGATGTGTATGAGGAAATGCATTATGCATCCAAGAAACCCGTTTCAATGAAATACTTTGACCAAAATAATATGGTCTTGCATTGCTCATCTTTTTCTAAAACGTTGGGCGCTTCATTTCGGGTCGGTTGGGTGCATGCAGGTAAATACTCTCAAGCGATTCAACACTTACAGCTTATGAGCACGATTTCCGTTAATACCTTATTGCAAAATGCCTTGGTGGAATTTATTTCAAATTATCATTATGAAAAACATTTACGGGTCCTAAGAAAAAGTCTACAGCAACACAAATTACAGTTTTACCGTTATTTGGAAAGCCGCCTACCGACTGGATGCAAATTACAATATCATCCAAGTGGTTATTTTCTTTGGTTAAAACTACCAGAAAATATTGAAAGCATGGCGGTCTATGAAGCCTTAATTCAACAGCAGATCGGTGTTGCTCCAGGCCGTTTATTTAACGTATCAGAAGCCAAAACTCAATATATCCGTTTAAATTGTTCCTTTGCATGGAAGGATGAGATTCAAAAGGCTTTAGATGCCCTCCTTAGTACAATCTCTGCACTTTCCTCAGATCAGATGAATATTTGACAATTTTTATTGTCATTATTATGCTCAAACAGATATTGTTCAAATACATATATTTGTTGTTGAGATAACACCGAATTCATTCAACATTTACCAAAATTCAAAAAACAAATGGGTTAGTTCATGGAAGATCAAAAACACAGTCAACGCATACATGCCTTTAGTTCGGATGTACTCACAGATCTGGATGCTGTGGGGATTGCACAGCTCATCAAATCTAAAGAAGCCTCTGTACAGGAAATAACACAAGCAGCCATTGCACGTGCGGAACACGTCAATCCGTATCTAAATGCCATTGAACTGGACTGTTTTCAGCGTGCTTTAGAGCAAAATCAATATGTTGAACATGGTCTTTTTGCGGGCGTCCCTTTTTTCTTTAAGGATAATTTAGATTATCAAGGCGTGCCATCACGCCATGGTTCAAAAGCCATAGGTTCAAAACCAGCCGATCGTAATCCTCAAATTAGCCAACAAATCTTAGATCAAGGTTTTGTCGTATTAGGAAAATCTAAGCTCCCTGAATTTGGTCTAAATGCCAGTACCGAATATAAAGATGGCTCAGCCACCTATAACCCGTGGCATTTAAGTTATTCCTGCGGCGCGTCTTCTGGCGGTTCTGCAGCTCTCGTTGCAGCCGGTGTAGTGCCGATTGCCCATGCCAATGATGGCGGTGGTTCTATTCGTATCCCTGCTGCATGCTGCGGTTTGATTGGATTAAAGCCTAGTCGTGGTCGTACTTATGACAGTGAAGCAGCAGGCTCTCTTCCGATTAATATTATCAGTGAAGGTGTTTTAACCCGTAGCATACGAGATACTGCGCATTTCTATGCAGGAATGGAGTCAAGTTATTACAATAAAAAGTTGCCACGCATAGGCATGATTCATGGCCCTTCTAAACGTCGATTACGCATCGGTTTAGTCCCGCAATCGATTACAGGGCAAATAGATAGCGAAACAACTGCAACCTTAATGCATAGTGCAGCACTATTAGAAAAATTAGGCCATCATGTTGAAGAACTTCAGTTACCTTTTTCCTTAAGCTTTGTTGAAGATTTCAGTGAATATTGGGGGATGTTGTCCTTTTTACTGAGTACCTTTGGCAAGAAAATCTTTGGCGCTGACTTTAATCCAAAAGAGTTAGATCACTTAACCGTTGGTTTATCGAAGTTGTATAAAAAGAACTTTTATAAAACCCCGCTATTTCTGTATCGATTAAAGAAAATGCAGCAACAATATCGTGAAATCTTTAAGCATTATGACGTTTTGCTATCGCCTGTACTTGCACATACCACACCTAAAATTGGCTATTTGTCACCTCAATTACCGTTTGACCAGTTATTTGAGCGTATACAGAACTATGTGACATTTACACCTATCCAAAATGTGGTGGGTGCGCCGGGTATGTCGATTCCTATGGGAGAAACGCAAAACGACGGACTACCGATCAGTATGCAAATTTCAGCCGATGTCGGTGATGAAAAAACCTTGATTGAACTGGCTTATGAAATTGAAGAAGCTCAGCCATGGCGACGTATTCAGGATATGCCTCGAACTGCTTAACAAACCAATCAAAGGTTTAAAAAAGGAAGCTGATTGACTCCCTTTTATATTCATATCCGCAGAATAAGGCTTTTTAATTGTTCGCTGTATTTGAATACACGATGCTTAATTAAAATGATACGTCAGTCCTGCATATACCGCCCGACCTTCACCAGGTGTTAAACGAGCAGGATCTTTGCCGGCATCGTTATAGCCCGGTGTCACGGTAGATGCATATTTTTTATTGGCTATATTTCTAAAATCCAACCACGCCATATATTGTTTTTGTGGTTGCATATAGCCGAACGATGCTCCCCAAATTTGCCAATCTTTTGCATAGAAACTATTGGCATAGTCGGTTGCGACCTTTGCGGCATAAAGTGTATTAACCGCAGCATAAAAGCCTAAAGGATGTTCATATTTAAGTTCAGCCTGATAGATGTGTTTTGGTATACCTGCCAGCTCATTTTTTCCAAATACCACATCATTTTTATAGTGAAAATCATTCAAGGTGTAGGCTTGTTTCAGATGAACTTGTCCATATTCATCATTTTGCCAAAATAAACTGTTTAAACCGAGTTCAAGCCCCTGATGAACGGTGTCTGAAGCATTCGATTCGGCAATAATCTTTTTAGGCTCTGATTGGATTTCAACAGCCAACAGTTCATTTTTAACCTGTGAATAGTAATATGCAATATTCCACTCACCTAGTGCATGTTGACCACGCCCACCTAATTCAAGAGTGTTCGCTGTCTGACTATTCAAATAAATCGGAGCACTTTGGCGTCCCGTTGCTGCGCCACTACCATCTGGGAAGTATTGATCCGAACCCCAAATTAAAGCCCATGGATGTGGTGCTTCTAAGCTTCGACTGACATTGGCAAAGAACTGTGTTTCAGGTTGGATTTGATATCGAAAACCTAGCGATGGTAGGACATTCCATTCACGAATATTTTCTTTATGGCTTTGTACAGGCCATGTCACTTCACTTTCACGATGGGTGTACGCCAATGCAACTCGACTATCGAGCCAAAACTGTGGGTGTAGTGCCAAGGCATTGGCATAATGTAAAACATAGTCACCGCCTTGGTAGGTATAATGCCGCGTTTCTGTACCCGCAGCATAGGCGCCTTGCGCAACACGCAAGCGTTCAACGACCTGACCATCTGGCAAATGCGTGGTACTACGAAAACCTAAGTTATTTTGGCTTTCATGCCCCCACAAGGTTCGGTCAAATTGGTAGTTAAATAAGGTACTGATATCGTCATAGTCAACATCAGTACTATAAAGTCCTTCTTGCAAATTCATCGGATAATGATGATAAGCCAGACCCAACTGTAAGTGATCGCCTGAGTCCAAAGTCATATTGGTTTTATTCGCCAACCAAAGACTTCCCGGCTGCGGGCGATTGTTATTTAGCGAGATATTTAGGGGTACTGCTTGTTTTGGATCTTGTTCAATCTGTTGTTGGGTTAGACGTCCCGGTGTTTGGTGTTCAGTTTCTCGGTAACGCAGATAAAAACGTGTATCTAGGATAGAGTTTATTTGATATCCCACATTGGCCGATATACCTTTGCTCTGGCTTGAGGCATGATCTTGAAAACCATCATCTTCACTTTGCGTTAAGGAAAGATAATAGTCTAAGTCACCGATTTGTTGTCCTGAGCTGATTTTACTTTTTTGATAACCGTGGCTGCCCATTTCATGATGCACTGACAGTTTTGCTGCATTTTTTCCAGTTGGGCTGGCATAGTTAATTAGACCACCCAAGCTTAATGCGCCACGTGTTAAACCATTAGCCCCACGTAAAACCTCTATATGGTCTACCCACAGCGGCTCAAGCAGTTCATAAGGTGTTCCTCCTGGCCCTGTAAATGGCAAATCATCTAAGGTTACATACAACCCTGAAGCATGCGCCCCCGGTGCACGATTGATCCCCGAGCCACGTATCGACAGTTTCACCCCTTCATTTCCTGAAGATGCCGCGTATATCCCCGGTTGATTTTTAAATAAATCAGCATTTGTTCGCTTGGGTACATCTTGAATGTCTGCTGCAACGATCGCATTGGTTGCACCATTTACTTTAGTCAGTGCTTTTTTTATTTGATCATCCATTGAACTTTGTTCAACGTTGATGGTGATTTCAGGTAATACATTGCTATCTGCAACACTATATTGTGCCATTGCAGTAAGCATCATCAGGCTTAAAAGCTTAAGTGACGTGTTGTTATATTTGGAAAATTGAGGGACATCCATGATTGCGTCTTCTAAGTGAAACGAAATTGACGGCAAGGATTGTAGTGTGTTTTATCATCATGTATGTATCAAAATATTTCAAAATTCATGATTTTTATCAAGATCCTTCTTCGTATTTTTATATTCAAATGATTTGTTAAATGAAATAAAACAGATAATTATATTTTTTAGTCAAAAAATATAAGTTTCTAAATAAGATAAAAGCCCTCAATCTGAGAAGATCAAGGGCGTGTATTGATTAAGAGTACGCATTGAAAGATTGTCGGAAAATTAGATGTCAAATCCTGAACATACTTCCAATCCCGCTCTCGTTAAATTGATATTGAAATTTCTAAGCCAATTTAAATTAAACAATTCTCTGTAACGGCATTAGAAGTTATACATCGCGACCGCATTGATTCGGTTATCTTCACCCTTAGTACTGCCATTTGGTGCAGCGCCAAAAGCTTCACGTTCACCATAGACATATTCCAGACCTAAACTAATCGGCTTAACAGGGCTGTAAAATACATTTGCCCAAGCTTGCCACAAGTTTTTATTGGCCTTGGTTTTATCGACTAATGAGTTGACATAATCAGCATTATTATCTGCTTTCATATAACCATAGCCCAATGTTCCGCGCCATTGTGCTGAAATTTGTTGAGTTAAACCTACTGTAATCGAGTCAAATTCATTGGTGGCGATGATGTCTTTATCCGCATTGGTGACAAAACCTTGGTTCGTCCATGACACAAAACTACTGTCGCCTTTGACATGGTAATAATCCGCTTTGAGCACGGTTTTATCCGTCAAATCTAGTTTTGCGCCCAGACCAAGTCCCCATGCGGTTTCTGTATCCGTATCCGTTTTCTTTTCAGCACCCATCGCACGTGCGCTCAACATGAGTGTATCTGTCATTTTATGGTTTAAACGCGCTGTTAATGCAGGCAAACGCATATTTGAGCTGTCATCCTTAGAATCTTCCGCTGCGAGTACGAGATTTGTCTCTGGACTAAATTTGTAACTATAGCGAACTTGCGGTGTACGTTTAACAGCACCACCAACATAGCCCAATGCATCAATGGTTTCAGGCATATAATCAGGTACAGCAAAGTTAGACCATGTTTGCCCCACTAGCCAATCACCATAGGTCAAATAGGCATGACGAATCCGCAGTCCACCATTTGCACCCAAAAAGTCGACTTCAATTTTACCGCCTACATCGCCCACTTGAGTCGGTGTTTTAAAGTCTAGTCCTAAACGTGTGGCAGCAAGTGTTGCTTTTAAACGATCTGAACTTTCAGCATTCCCTTCTAGCGGAACACTATTCATTTGGTTATACAGGCGAGATAAACTGCCGCCTTCTGCCTGATAAGATGCATCTGCTCGCACATTGCCATACAAGCTAAACTCAGCGCCCGATTTGGTATTTAAACTCAGGCTCGGTGTTTGAGTCGGTTTTTGATTCTGCACAGCAACTACAGGCCCTTGTTTTACGTCTTTGATTTCACTCGACAAGGTATTTTGCTGTTGAACATATTGCTGCATCATGGCTTTTAACGCTTTGACTTCTTCATGCAACTGTTCAACTTCAGCCTCGCTGACTGCCGCATGTGTCCACATGGGTAACACGGCTGCACAAGCCAGTAGCATCGGTTTAATTTTAAAGGTTTTTTTGACTAAATTTAGCTTTTGAGTTTTCATCCTGACCTCGATTTGGGCGATGCCCTTTCCTTATTTTTTGTCACAATTTCCCACTAGCCCTCATGCTGTGCATCAGGGCCTGGAAACTTAAAATTTTGGGGTAATGTTAAATTTATTTAAGAATGCTTAATTCGCTGTATTTTTGATGGCTTGCGTATTGAGCTTTGGCGATTGACCTTGAGTAGACGCTTCTACTGAAGCTTGTAAATTCACCATAAAGATTGCTAATGCAGCGATGACACCGGGAATGGCAATCACCAAGAAGTTCATTTGATGCGGTAAATTCATGGTTAACAGCGCACCAGTAAGTACTGGTCCAACGATTGCACCAATTCGTCCAATGCCCGATGCCCAGCCCATACCTGTAGAACGTACCGTGGTTGGGTAGTATTGTGCGACAAAGGTATAAAGTAAGATTTGTGAACCGATGGTAGCTGCACCTGCAACAGCAATTAAGGTATACAGAACCATTTGCGGACTGTTAAAGCCCAGTAAGATTAAAGCCAATGCGCCACACATGAACATGATGCTCAGAACTTTTTTGATATGGAATCGGTCTGCCAAAGCACCACCACCAATAGCACCTACCATTCCACCAATATTCAGTGCAAAGAGGAAGATCATACTTGCACCAAGTGAATAGCCGGCTTGAATCATCAATTTCGGTAACCAACTTCCAAGTGCATAAACCATCAGTAAGCACATGAAAAATGCAATCCAGAACATAAACGTACTGAAACTACGGCCTTGTTGAAATAATGCTTTTAACGGAGCGTTATCTTCTTCAGAAACTTCATTGAGTACAAATTGTGTATCCGTTGTGAGGACTTGTTCAGGGGCAATTTTAGAGACAATCGTTCGAGTCGTATCTGTTTGATGCTTTGAGGTTAAATACATCAATGACTCAGGGAGGAATTTCCAAATTAAAGGCAATGCAAGACATGGAATAATTGCAATATAAAACATGATTTTCCAGCCATATACAGGCACTAACCAAGCACCCAATAACGCTGAAGCCATACCACCTATGGCATAACCACTAAACATTAGTGCAACTAAGGTACTGCGTATACGTTTTGGCGCGTATTCTGTCATTAATGCGACAACGTTCGGCATAACGCCACCGATGCCTAGACCGGCAAGAAAGCGTAAAATACCAAACTCAACGGGAGTACTTGCAAAAGCGCCGCAAAAGGTAAAACCACTAAAAATACCGACGCAGATCATAATGGTTTTTTTACGACCAATTTTATCGGACAGTGTGCCAAAACACATGGCACCAAACATCATGCCAAATAAAGCCGTACTTGCCAGTAAGCCGGCTTGTACCGCAGATAATGACCACTCTTGCATCAACAAAGGTAAGGCAACGCCATAGATCACCAAGTCATAACCGTCAAAAATAATAATCAAAAGACACCAAATCAAAACACCCCAATGAAATGGCGTAAATCTGGCTTCATCAACCAAGGTATTAATATTAATTTTCTGGTTTTGCATAGCCCACCTCCTAATTGTGAAGCTTGTAAAATTCGCTTTTCACAATGAATAAGTCGGTGCTTAATGTCCAAAACCGATTAGGCATGTTTGTATACCTAAAAAGTTGAATACAAATTAATCCCTTGATTCCGCTTTATTTAAATAGATCATTTCATATGTGCAGTTCATCTGAACGTCTAGCGACAGCATACTCAAAACACAGCACGATCATAAGGAATCGCTTCTAAATCATATACTTGATAAACACTATCAAATAAACCACGAATATCTTCGCTCTCATCCATATGACGTACAGCCATAAATATAGGACTAATCGCGGCTTCATCTAAGATCGGAACAAATGTTAAATGTGTTAATTGCACACTTTGGGCACTCATTGGGGTAATACACACCCCTTCATTCGCTGCAACAAAGCCTAGTGCCAGTTGTAATTCACGAACTTCACGTACTTTTTTAGGATCCAAACCATACTCTGAAAATATGCCACGCACTTGGGTCGAAAAATTCGGTTTATTGTGATTTGGATAAAAAATCAATTGCTGATCGATCAGATCTGCAAGATAGACTCCTTCCTTTTTTTGTGCGAAAGGATGACTTGCATGTAAGGCTACCACTAAGCGTTCTTCACGCAGTAAAACCCGTTTGATCGCGGGGTCTGAAATACGCAATCGACCAAAGCCGACATCTATACGGCCTTCTTTTAATGCTTTGATTTGTTCAGTGGTCGCCATTTCCTCCATTTCTATTTTTAAATGTGGATGTTGTTGTTTAAATAAATACAAAATATTCGAGAGTAAACCAAACAATAAAGAGCTCACAAACCCAATCGTCACGGTCCGTTCTGTCAAACCGATTCGTTTCGTCATCGATTTAATTTCTTCTGCATTAGACAAAAGTTTTAAAGCATGATGATAAAAAAATTGGCCTGCTTCCGTAGTCTTAAGCGGACGGCTACCGCGTTCAAATAACTGAATTCCAAGCTCATGTTCCAAATTTTGAATCTGCCGACTCAAAGGTGGTTGAGCTATATATAGTTTTTCTGCCGCTTTGGTAAAACTCTGCTCTTCAACCACCGCGACAAAGTATCTTAAGTGTCTTAGTTCCATGGTCATCAATACCTATTAAGTATAATAAAATGCAAATTTGATCTTCGACGTGAAGATTTTATTCTTTTAAGGTATATCACATAGACAGGATTAAGCAACTTTAATCCCATCCAACAGATCAAATACATCGTGCAGCGCATTACCTGAAAGAAACTTCAGCCGCTACACGAAACAACTTAAAAAGTATTGTTAGACAACCAAACAAGGAACGTGGCAGCCAAAGACCTCTTTTATCGAGTGATAGCCACCCATACTTAAATGCATACTTAAGGAGATATAGTATGAACCGTCAAGAGATTGATGTTCTGGTTAAACAAATGAACGTAGATACAGCGACAGGGCCTGTTGACCGACGTGTACAGCAAGTTGTGGTACGTTTATTGGGTGATTTATTCCAAGCGATTGAAGATCTAGATATTACTCAAACTGAACTATGGAAAGGTCTAGAGTATTTTACAGATGCGGGTCAAGCGAACGAATTGGGTCTTTTAGCCGCTGGTTTAGGTTTAGAGCACTATCTAGATTTACGTGCCGATGAAGCTGATGCGAAAGCAGGTATTACAGGTGGTACACCACGTACCATTGAAGGCCCTTTATATGTGGCTGGCGCACCTGAATCTGTGGGCTTTGCTCGTATGGATGATGGTACGGAAACCGATAAAATTCCAACACTGTTTATTGAAGGTACAGTAACAGATACCGAAGGCAACATCATTGAAGGCGCTAAAGTTGAAATTTGGCATGCCAACAGCCTAGGTAACTATTCTTTCTTTGATAAGTCTCAATCTGACTTTAACCTTCGCCGTACGATTCTTTCTGACCAAGACGGTAAATATGTTGCACAAACTACGATGCCCGTTGGTTATGGCTGCCCTCCAGAAGGTACAACTCAATTTGTTTTAGACAAATTAGGCCGTCATGGTAACCGTCCATCACATGTTCATTATTTTATCTCTGCACCGGGTTACCGCAAGCTAACTACTCAATTCAACATCGAAGGTGATAAATACCTTTGGGACGACTTTGCCTTTGCAACTCGTGATGGTCTGGTAGCAACTGCTGTTGATATCACAGACGAAGCTGAAATTGCGCGTCGTGGTCTAAACCAACCGTTTAAGCACATTAGCTTTAATGTTGAGTTAGTTAAAGAACAAGCCGCAGCACCAAATACTGAAGTTGATCGTCGACGCGCTAGCGCTTAATTACTCACTCAAAGGAAGCCGAGCTGTCTCATCTAAGTTTGACAACTCGGCGACTATCCCCTCATTGGACAGTCGGAGAATGGACATGCCACGTATTCCTGTAATTAACACCAGCCATCTAGATCGTATTGATGAACTTCTTGTCGATAATTTTGACACTGGTGAATTTAAACTGCACCGCTCAGTATTTACCGATCAAGCGTTGTTTGATCTTGAAATGAAATACATTTTTGAAGGTAACTGGGTATATTTGGCACATGAAAGCCAAATTCCAAATAACAATGATTATTACACGACTCATATCGGTCGCCAGCCCATTATCATTGCACGTAACCGTAATGGTGAACTGAATGCCATGATCAATGCCTGCTCACACCGTGGCGCACAGTTATGTCGTTATAAAAAAGGCAACAAAGCAACCTACACCTGTCCATTCCATGGTTGGACTTTTAATAACTCAGGTAAATTGCTCAAAGTTAAAGACCCTGCCGAAGCGGGTTATTCAGATTGCTTTAACCAAGATGGTTCACATGACTTGAAAAAAGTCGCGCGCTTTGAAAGTTATAAAGGCTTTTTATTTGGTAGCTTAAATCCTGATGTGCCAAGCCTTGAAGAATTCTTAGGTGAAACCACCAAAATTATCGACATGATCGAAGGTCAGTCGGAAAACGGTTTGGAAGTTTTACGTGGTTCATCTACCTATACCTATGAAGGTAACTGGAAACTGACAGCTGAAAATGGCGCAGATGGCTATCACGTTTCAGCCGTGCATTGGAACTATGCAGCCACCACACAGCACCGTAAAGAAGCACAAGCAGCGGATAATATTCGTGCTATGAGTGCGGGTTCTTGGGGCAAGCAAGGCGGTGGTTCTTATGGTTTTGACAGTGGTCACATGTTGTTGTGGACCCAATGGGCTAACCCAGAAGACCGTCCAAACTTTAGCAAAGCCGATGAATATACCGAAAAATTTGGCGCGCCGATGTCGAAATGGATGATCGAACGTTCACGTAACCTATGTCTTTATCCAAACGTTTATTTGATGGATCAATTCGGTTCACAAATTCGAGTTTTACGCCCGATTTCTGTCAATAAAACTGAAGTCACCATTTACTGTATCGCCCCTGTCGGTGAAGAGCCAGAAGCACGTACACGTCGTATTCGTCAATATGAAGACTTCTTTAATGCTTCAGGCATGGCAACACCTGACGATTTAGAAGAATTTCGTGCCTGCCAAGCAGGTTATGCAGGGATTGAACTGGAATGGAACGACATGTGCCGTGGTTCAAAACACTGGATTCATGGACCGGATGATGCAGCCAATGAAATTGGATTAAAACCACTATTAAGTGGCATCAAAACCGAAGATGAAGGTCTTTACCTTGCTCAGCATCAATATTGGTTAAAAACCATGAAACATGCCATCGCTGAAGAAAAAGAATTGGCACAACAATTCGCAAATGAACAAGGAGATGTCGCATGAATGCAACTGCACATTTAGACAGCGTAAGCATTGAAGCTGTATCTCAGTTCCTCTACCGCGAAGCGCGTTTTTTAGATGATGAACAGTGGGATGAATGGCTAGCGTGCTATGCCCCATCTGCATCATTTTGGATGCCTGCTTGGGATGATGATGACCGCCTGACAGAAGATCCTCAGTCTGAGATTTCTTTGATTTATTATCCAGACCGTCAAGGTTTAGAAGACCGTGTCTTCCGCATTAAAACCGAGCGTTCATCTGCCACGATGCCAGATACTCGAACCAGCCATAACATTAATAACGTCGAGATTATTGAACGTGATGGCGACAAAGTGACGGTGCGTTTTAACTGGAACACCTTAAGTTTCCGCTACAAAACCAACTATAGCTACTTTGGCATGTCACGTTATGAAATTGATTTTTCAGGCGAGCAGCCAAAAATCCTCAGCAAATATGTTGTTCTGAAAAACGATTATATCAACCAAGTTATTGATATTTATCACCTCTAAAAGCTTATTTCACTAAGCAAGGTTTTACTTTCAGCCAGAAGGATATTTGGCTGAAAGGACACGTTATACCAGATTTTCAAAAGGATATTCAGCCATGTCAAACCATAATGTTGCACTTCAATTTGAAGATGGCGTTACTCGTTTTATTAGTGTTGCTCAAGGTGAAACCCTATCCGACGCAGCCTATCGTCAAAAAATCAATATCCCTCTAGATTGCCGTGATGGCGCATGCGGGACATGCCGTGCATTTTGTGAGTCGGGTACTTACGACATGCCTGAAGAGTCTTATATCGAAGACGCTTTAACCCCCGAAGAAGCTGAGCAAGGTTATATTTTAGCTTGCCAATGTCGTCCAAGTTCAGATGCTGTTTTCCAAATCAGTGCATCATCTGACGTATGTAAAACTGAAATTCATGAGTTTCAAGGCACATTGTCTCGTGTTGAAAATATGTCGGATTCTACGATTACCTTTGATATTCAACTGGACGAAGATCAACCTGACATTAACTTCTTGGCAGGTCAATACGTCAATGTCGGCATTCCGGGGACTGAAGAAACTCGTTCGTATTCGTTTAGTTCAAAGCCGGGCAATCGTTTAACAGGCTTCGTGGTTCGTAATGTCCCTGAAGGAAAAATGAGTACCTTCCTGAGTGCCGATGCGAAAGCCGGTGACAAAATGACCTTCAAAGGTCCTTTTGGTAGTTTTTATCTGCGTAATGTCGTCCGCCCTGTGGTCATGCTTGCAGGTGGTACAGGTATTGCGCCGTTTATGTCCATGTTACAAGTGCTTGAAGAAAAAGGTTCTGAACAACCTGTTCGTCTTGTATTTGGCGTAACCAATGACTTTGACATCGTGGCAAAAGACAAGCTCGATGAATTTCAAAGCAAACTCCCTTGGTTCGAATACCGTACTGTGGTCGCTCACCCTGAGTCACAGCATGAACGTAAAGGCTATGTGACCAGTCATGTTGAAAAAGATTGGTTAAACAACGGCGATGTAGATATTTATCTCTGTGGTCCTGTGCCGATGGTTGAAGCTGTACGTGGCTGGTTAGATACAGAAGGCGTTAAACCTGCAAACTTCTTGTTTGAAAAATTCTCAGCGAATTAAGGGAGAATAGTTTAATGTCAGAACAAGCCAGATTTAGCAATAAAGTTGTCATTGTAACCGGTGCCGCTCAAGGTATCGGTCGTGGAGTCGCACTACAAGTGGCCCGAGAAGGCGCTCAAGTGGTATTGGCAGATCTTTCAGATTTTGTTGAAGATACGCTGAACGATATTCAAGCCCATAATGGCGATGCCATTATTGTTAAAGCCAATCTTGAAACATATTCAGGCGCTCAATTAGTTGCTACCCAAGCCATTAAAAAATATGGCCGAATTGATATCTTGATCAATAACGTCGGAGGTGCGATTTGGATGAAGCCCTTCCAAGAGTTTTCAGAAGAAGAAATCATTAAGGAAGTTAATCGTTCATTATTTCCAACTATGTGGTGCTGCCGAGCCGTGTTACCTGAAATGATTCAAAATCAGCAAGGGACGATTGTAAATGTATCTTCTATTGCAACCCGTGGTATTAACCGTGTGCCATATTCAGCGTCAAAAGGTGGGGTCAATGGCTTAACTGCTGCACTCGCTTTTGAACATGCCAAAGATGGTATTCGAGTCAATGCCGTAGCTACAGGTGGTACAGAAGCACCTCCACGGAAAGTACCTAGAAACGCCAACCCATTGTCAGATCATGAAAAACAATGGATGCAAGACGTGGTCGATCAAACCATTGACCGTACATTCTTAGGACGCTATGGCACAATTCAGGAACAAGTCAATGCCATCTTATTTTTGGCATCCGAGGATTCATCTTATATGACTGGAACGGTCGTCCCTGTTGGTGGTGGAGATCAAGGTTAATCTCTAAAAATCATTGGTTAAATTCAACAGGCTCATTGACATAGTCGCATGGAGACAAAAGCGATGGCACCCCTGTTAAAAATATTAAAAGAAGATTGGTCGATCTCAGCGACGGTTGCAGGATTTTTAGCCGTGCTGATCTCCTATTCAGGCCCATTGATTATTTTTTTTCAAGCTGCACAAAAAGCCCAAGTTTCCCCAGCCATGATGATTTCATGGATTTGGGGGATTTCTATTGGCGCAGCACTGGCAGGTATTTATCTCTCTATTAAATATAAAACCCCGGTGATTACCGCGTGGTCAGCGCCCGGTACGGCTCTTTTAGTCACGCTCTTTCCGAATATTTCGCTGAATGAAGCCATAGCGGCTTATATCACGTCTGCTATTGTTATTTTTTTGATTGGCATCACCGGCTATTTTGACAAACTCCTAAAATGGATTCCTCAAGATGTCGCTGCGGGAATGATGGCAGGTATTTTATTTCAGTTTGGGCTTGGACTGTTCACTGCTACAGATAGTATGCCGATCATTGTCTTTGGCATGTTATTGGTCTTTCTTATTTCGAAAAGACTATCGCCACGCTACGCGATGATTTGGGTCTTACTGACTGGAGTCGTTTTGAGTTTTGCATTAGGCAAAATTAATCCTGTTGATGTGAATTTTCAACTCGCTATACCGCAGTTTATTGCCCCAATTTGGACTTGGAACTCAACTTTAAATTTGGCGATTCCCTTAATCTTAGTCAGTCTGAGTGGTCAATTCCTTCCGGGGATGGCGATCATGAAACTCAGTGGATATGACACGCCAGCCAAGCCGATTATCACAGCGACCAGTATTGCCTCGCTCGGTGTCGCATGTGTCGGAGGCATTACCATTGTTTTAGCGTCTATTACCGCAGCTATGTGTATGGGCAAAGATGCACATGAACTAAAAGAAAAACGCTATATAGCCGGTATTGCCAATGGTATTTTTTATATTTTAGGTGGCTTATTTGCAGGCAGCATTGTCATGTTATTTAGCCTATTACCTAAAGAGTTAGTCGCTGCACTTGCAGGTTTAGCGTTATTAGGTGCGATTGGGACAAATATGTCGGTTGCGATGAAAAATGAGGCCAACCGTGATGCAGCGCTGATCACCTTTTTAGCGACAGCCTCAGGTATGCATTTTTTAGGGCTAAGCTCAGTATTTTGGGGGATTTGTATCGGTGTCGCGGCACATGTCATTTTGACCAAACGAGTAGCCACACAAGCACCGATAACAACGACTCAAGATTCTAAAAGTTCATAATATCCAAACGCATTGTTAATACAAAGAAGATGGAAAATTACATCTTCTTTGTTTAATCAAAAACAAAAAGCTTTCATTTAGACTTCGGTTAATTCAGGCAATTCTCGATGAGCGATTTCAAAAGCTTATTGAACATCTAATCCCACAGCAGTCAATAAAAGCTCTACAACTTTGGCAATCCAGTGAACCCTTTAGGCAAATAAGCATAGCATCGCACAGATTCAATTTTTATGATGAAGTAATCGCCACTTAGCCTTAGTTTAAAAAAACCGTCTAATTTGAACCAACATAAACTTTATCAGCAGCGTAAATCTATAGGTTTTTACCCCCCTGTGAAGATTATTTATTGAGCAGAATCATTTAACTAAATGATATACTTCAATCAAACTTCAAATGAAAAAAATCGTTAATTAAATTTATAAATGCTTGCACACTAGGTGATGTATTTGTACTGCGCTTACTCATATATAAGTTGATTGTTGGAAGGTCCGTATCTAACTTTTTGACAATAATATTTTCATAAGCAATATCTGCAATATAACTCGGTAAAATCGTACACGACTGTGTGATATTGATTGAATTAATGTTGAATAAAATATTACTGGCGCGCTGGATGATTTTTAAGTTGATCTTTTTGTCTTCTGCAAATTTTAAAATCTTATGATGCAAAACTGACGACACTTCCTCAGCCGGAATAATAAAATCTATTTCTTCTAAAGATTTGACTGATATTTTATTTTGATTTGCAAATGGATGCTGATTATTCATCAAGAAAATCAAAGGCTCTTCAAATATCAACTGGCTCGAAATTTCATGGTTATTAACATCTGCCCTTGATATGGCGATATCAATACGCCCATTATGTAAATCACTGACGATTTGCGTGTCATTTAAGCTCAAAAGTTCAACTTTTAAGTCAGGAAACATCTCTGTGAGTTTCGGAATAATAAAAGGAAAAATTTTCATTTCTGCAACTGGTACAAAGCCAATGGTGATCTTTTGGTCTTTGGCTTTTTTGACTTGGCGCGTCATTGCAACTGCTTTATCGGCACTTTCTAAAATGTTTTTGGCATGTTCTAAAAACACAATTCCTTCATCGGTCAGTTCAACTTTACGTTTAGAGCGAATAAATAACTGTACGCCAATAAACTCTTCGAGATCTTTGATTTGTTGGCTAAGAGAAGGCTGAGCCGTATAAAGTTTTAAGGCCGCTTGGCTAAAATTAAGTTCTTGTGCAACCATGACAAAATATTTTAAATGTCTTAATTCCATTTAAGTCACCTGTGTAGTCCAATCCTTAGGACGTTTTTAATACAATTCTGTTAGCAAGCTAAAATAGTCTTATATTTTGTGGTGAAGTGTTCATTTTTTATTTAAATATCATTTTTTCTCATATTTTACTTCTAAATAGTTCAAAATTTTTAATCAATTGAACTCATGCTAAATTTTTGTGATTTCAAAATAGCGACTTCTCTAGCACCGCAAAATTCAGTTTAGAAATACATTTTCAAATATATATTTTGACAAAAACAAAAAAAAGGATCATGTTGCATCATCCCTTTTTTACTTATCTTTGAATTATTTACGCTTTTTCTTACCACTGAGCAGATCTATGGCTTGGGCATAACGTGTAGGTGCAATCCGCTGAATTAAATCAATGATTTTGGCGTCATTGCCGATTAAAACACGACGTTTATTCTGTTTCACTGCATCTAAAATCACTTTTGCTGCAACTTCAGGCGGTGTTTTCAGCACTTTATTAAAGGCTTTCGTGGCTCTATCTGGGTTCATACCCAACGCGCGAATACTGTCACTCATACGTGCGCTATTTGCAATATTGGTTCGAATTCCACCCGGATGCACGCAGGTAGCGCTCACTCCGACATTTTCCAAATCTAATTCTTGACGTAAAGATTCTGTAAAACCACGGACTGCAAACTTCGTTGCATTATAGGCACTTTGAGTCGGTTGAGCTGTCAAACCAAATAAGCTGGAAATATTCACAATATGTCCATCGCCACTTTGTCTTAAGTACGGTAAAAATGCTTTTGTCCCATACACCACGCCCCAGAAATTGATATTCATAATCCACTCAATTTCATCATAATGCATACCTTCTACTGTACTGGCTAGCGCGACACCCGCATTATTAAAGATCAAATTGACCTGACCAAATTCAGCTTGGGTTGCAGCCGCCCATTGCTCGACAGCGGCACGATCAGATACATCTAACTGGGTCTGAGTTATTTTCACACCGGTGTGCTTAATCATTTCAGCCGTTTGTGCAAGGCCGTCGAGGTTGCGATCACTTAATGCTAGATGCGCACCTGATTGAGCCAGTTGAATGGCTAATTGCTGTCCAATACCTGAACCTGCTCCAGTAATGGCTGCGACTTTGTTGTTAAAATTTTTCATCGTTATTCCTATACACACTTAATCCAGTTCAGTGATCAAGCCGCATTTTCGTATTATTCATAGCACAAGCTTAACGAGATCTAATCTATGAATGAAATGATTTTATTTAATTTTAAAATATGAATACTATACATAGTTTTTTAGCGGTATTTCTTCAAATCAAATGAATGTAATTCGTCATGATTAGAGCAAAAATTAAAAGCTTAAATGAGCCTTTTAGCTCCTGCTTTTTTGCGGATTGTAGCTCCAATTTTTTAAATCAAATTGCGTTTGATATTTATAAAAGTGATACAAACCCCAAATGTTATAAACAAAGCTCAACATTTATTCTATTTTTCTACACGATCCAGATTCTAGATATTCAAAATCAGTATATAAAATCCACAATATATACTTATTTTTTTGTGAATATAGTCCTTGAAGAAAGCAAGGCTGATGCTTTGTAATTTTCCAAGTCTTGTGTATCCACCCTTTGGAAGATCAGGGATGCACATCTCTTACTATGTTCAATAGAGGTTCTAAAATGATAAAAACAACTCTTAGCCTAATCGGTTTATCACTGGTGTCTAGCTTAGCATTGGCTGCTGATCCATTGCATGGTACTAAATGGAAAACCATCGATGACCAAACAAAAAAACCTTTATCTGTAGTTCAATTTAACGAAACCTCAAATGGCGTTTTATCTGCTAAAATCGTTGATGTACTCACCCCGGGTGAAGCAGAAAACTGCCAAAAATGTGTTGGTAAATTCCACAATAAACCATTACTCGGTGTACAAATCGTGAATGGTTTGAAAAATACCGGTAAAAATACCTATGATGGCGGTAAAATTACTGACCCGAAAAATGGTAAAACCTATAGCTTCAATGCCAAAATGTCGAATGACGGCAAGACCTTGAATGGTCGTGGCTATATTGGTGTATCTGCGCTTGGACGCAGCCAGACATGGATACGTGTAAACTAATCCGTATCGTACAAATTCAAAAAGCGACTCGATTGAGTCGCTTTTTTGCATGAAAATTTCAAATTTAAAAATTTTGGAATTTATATATTAAACGGTATAACGTTTGCTTAACCCCCATTCAGCTAATATGCGACGATAGGTTGTCGATGAGCGATCTGCTTCGAAATGCGCCTCCATACTGATATCCAGTGGCAATTCCTCAGGTTTTTGACTTTCCACCATGTCCTGATCTTCAGCAAAAATTTGTGCATTAAAATCATAGACCGCTTGTAAATCGCCTGTGGTATCAAAATTACGAGTTAAAGGCACAAATAAACGGGTTTTATTATGCGATACAGGACAACAGGCATTTAATATTTTTAACACTCCATTTTCAGGAAAATCGATGGTTAAAATTGCAGAAAATGGCGGATAGACATCAAACGTTCTTTTCCATAAAAAATCTTCTGGCGCTAAATGTTGTAAGCCATGCGGATAATTACTCACAT
This sequence comes from Acinetobacter sp. P37, assembly GCF_057480965.1. Lineage (NCBI taxonomy): Bacteria > Pseudomonadati > Pseudomonadota > Gammaproteobacteria > Moraxellales > Moraxellaceae > Acinetobacter > Acinetobacter sp. P37. The sequence goes on from NZ_JBLIYY010000005.1 coordinate 232,364, forward strand.
CACTAAGATATTCTGTATGTAGTCCATAGTCCGTACGTACTGTCGAATATTTTTGTACTTTAGGATTTTCACGGTCTGCAAAGCTCTCATGATGCACCCATGCGAAATGTGCAACATCAATAAAGCCTTCGAGCTGACGCCCACTTGAACCACCAATATCTACATAAGGTGGCAATATAGATTGGTGCGGCTCTGTATCCCACGTGTCTAAATCTGGAAAATTGGCCGTAGATTCATCTCGGTTAAATAAACTGGTCCACACCAATCCATATTTCAATACGACTGGAAATTTAGTTAATGAAAAACGCTCTGAAATTTGTGTCAACTCAGGCTGTGCAGGAATTTTTACACACTTTCCTGCGCCGTTATAATGTAAACCATGGTATGGACAAATGATGTCTTCACCCTTGACCCAGCCTTTGGTTAATGGCACCCCACGATGTGGACAGATGTCACGAACCAAATGAATTTTTCCACTCTCAGTTTGATATAACGCCATTTTTACATCGAGTAATTGCACTTGTTGTGGTTCAATCGAAACATCTTCTACACGTGCAACGGGATACCAATGCTGCGCCAAAATATTCCAGTCGTTAGCATCAAATGTACTGCACTGAGGTTGGGTAAATAAATTGAGTACTGGAATGGCATTCATAGTTCATCTCGACATTTTCAATATTTCTTCAGCATTTAGCGCTATTTAAATTTTGCTAAATCCTTATTTTCTAAGTCGAAATTAAAATCTAAACACATTTCTGTCTATTAGAATGATTTGCATAGATTGTTCTATTTTTTAGAACACTAAGCATTGATCATTGCTTGATTTGATAAAGCTGGCATGAATATCGCTTAAAATGCATAACATTATGATTCGCTGATGACGCGATAGAGATTGAAGCCTGTATGTCGATTACCTTTTCTAGATTTTCTGAATATTTTATGGCGGTTGCACGGACTGGAAGTCTGCGCAAAGCTGCTGAACAACTTTTTATTTCAGTTTCAGCAGTACATCGACAAATCGTTTTGGCAGAGGAAGAACTGGGGGTTGCCCTATTTGAACGATTACCTCAGGGCTTAAAACTGACGCTTGCAGGTGAATTACTGTATGCCGATTTATTAAAATGGCAAAAAGAATATCAACTGACGCGAACTCGATTTGATGAAATCCAAGGTTTAAACCGAGGAAACATTGAAATGGGCTTTATTGCGGCTTTGAATGATAGCTTTGTTGTCGACTGTATTCAAAAGATGGCTGAAACTTATCCGTGGATCAACCTCAACATCAGCATGAATAGCAGTGAAGATATTTCCAGAAAAATCGTTGATGCAGAATTAGATTTTGGCATTATTTTAAATCCTAAAAGCCATAGCCAATTAGAGATTTTATCCTTTATAGAAATTCCGTTGGGCTTTGTGATGTCGCCGCATCATACCCTGGGTGGAATGGATAAAATTTATCTTTCAGATACGTTAAATGAACGGCATATTTTGCCGAGTGATCCACTCATTATTAGTGAATATGTACAGACTTTATATAAACATCATAAGTTTAGTCCTATTCAAAAGATCGAATGTAATGACATTAGAATGATACTGTCATTGATTCAACAACAATTAGGCATCAGTTTGATGTCATATATGGATGCTTTGCCATTGCTTGAGAATAATAAGATTATTTTTAAACCGATCCGTGAAAAAGATTTGCACAGTTTGACCATTGCTTTATGTGTCGCATCGAAGCGCCAAACTTCTCGAATTTCTCAGATCATGATTAATCATTTGGTGGAAAAAATGGAAGAAATTAAAATCAATTTAAAATCCATGACCCCCTAAAACCAATATTTTGGCGTTGTAATAGCAAATAATTATTAAAAAAAAGCCAGTGCGAATAACCCGTACTGGCTGCTGAAAGCTAAAGTTTTATTAGTTTATTTTTTTAATCCAATGGATTGCCTACAATATTACTAATGATGCCTTTCATAATATGATTGCCTTGTTCTTTACGCAGTTCTGCATACCATTCACGCGTCACACTTTCATCTTTCATATGCGTCACATCACAACGTTTACGCGCTCGCAGAACCAATTCATTAGCACGTTCATTACGTTTATTTTGATAACGACGCAATGAATCTTGTAAGCCCAAAGTATTGATTTGCAAAGAACGAGCTAAATAAATTGCATCTTCCATTGCTTGGCAACCACCTTGTCCAATATCAGGCGTTGTGCTGTGTGCTGCATCACCCACTATCACCACACGACCTTTGTAGAAATCTGCAAAAGGTTCAATATCATGAATTTCTACCCGATTGGTTTTTTTGGCATCTACAGCATCAATTAGCTTTTGAACCGGTTCACACCAACCTTTAAAGTATTCTTTAAATAAGGCCTTATATTGTGTGCGGTCATTTTCTAAGCCTGCTGCCAAAGGTACATCAAAGAAGAAATAGAATCGGTTGTCGGCAACGGGCATCAGCGAAACGCGCTTACCTTCTCCTACAAATGTCGTCCATTGATCTGCCGCAGCAAATTCTTCTGAAATATCGACTAAACCGTTCCAATTGACATAACCTGCATAGCGGCGCTCAACTTGTTCACCCAATACATATGCCCGTGTCAATGAATGTGTGCCATCAGCGCCGACCAATAAATCAGCCTGAACCTCGCTTCCGTCGGCGAAACGGGTGATCACTTGATTATCTCGTTCTGAGAAACTCACCATTTTTTTGCCTAGATGAATATTCTCACGGCCAAATTCATCCATGAGCATATTTTGTAAGTCTGCACGTGAAACTGGATAAGGTCGCTGACCAACTTCTTCGATTAAAGGAAACAGACTAAACTGCGTCATAACATCGCCCGTTAAGCCATCGATATAGGCTAAATGATCCATCTTGCCACCGAGCTTTTCGACTTGTTCGGTTAGCCCCAAATAGTTCAAACATTTGACACCGTTAGACCATAAAGAAATAGCGGCTCCAACAGGTAAAATTTGTTCTGCCTGTTCATAGATGGTTACTTGGTGTCCGAATTTTTTCAAAGCGATCCCTGTCGTTAGGCCCGCCATACCTGCACCAATAATTGTAATGTCCATCTATAACTCCCCTGTGTTTTTTTAAATATCTTTCTCCTAAAAAGCGAAAAGCATGCCATTTTTTCAAACAAGCAATAAAAAATTCTAAAGTTGGCACACGCTGTGCTTCTAAACACGTGTAAATGCTTGTTTTTATCAAATGTTAAATTTTTAACACTGAAAACTAAATGCATATGTTTTAAATGAAAATAGTGAATGGATTTTATATATGGCGACTTTACTTGCACCTAGTTTTGATATTCCTGCACAATTACAGACACTTACAAATTTAGCAGATGACCGTATTGGTGCAAAAATACTTGAATGTTCAGATGATTTTTTTGCAGAAGCAAAACGTATGCTTCAATTTAATGCACCTATCTTTGTCGAAGATAAATTTGATGATCATGGCAAATGGATGGATGGTTGGGAAACACGGCGTAAACGCCATGCTGGTTATGATTGGGCAATCATCCAACTCGGTGTTGCTGGTCGAATTCAAGCCTTAGATATAGATACAACATTCTTTACAGGGAATTATCCAGCTTCCGCATCAGTTGAAGCCTGCTTTGCACCGAGTGGTGAACTAGCACAGGCAGCATGGGTCAATATCTTAGGCAATACCGTATTGGGCCCGAGCCAACACCATATATTGAAGGTCTCAACTGATCAGGTTTTTACCCATGTGCGTTTAAATATATATCCAGACGGCGGTATTGCACGATTTAAAGTCTATGGTGAAGTTCAGGTTCAAATTCAAGACAGTACGAGCACATTAGACCTCGTTGCACTAGAAAATGGTGGACGTGTTATTGCTTATAGTGATGCTCATTTTGGACATCCCCGAAACTTAATTAAACCTGGCCGTGGCATCAATATGGGAGATGGTTGGGAAACTAAACGTCGCCGTGCACCAGGTTTTGACTGGTGTATTTTGGCTTTGGGTCAATCTGGTGCAATAGAGAAAATTGATATTGATACTGCCCATTTTAAAGGCAACTTCCCTGCGCAGGTTTCCATACAAGCGATCTATGTAGAAGATGCCACTGACCCTCAACTGATTCCGCAAAGTATGTTCTGGCCGTTTTTACTCGATGCACAAGACATGCAGATGGATCATATTCATAGCTTTGTCAGTGAGATTTTAAAGCATGAAAAAATATCGCATATCCGCATCAATATGATTCCTGACGGGGGGATTAGTCGCATACGGTTATGGGGAAAAATACATCCTTAATTGCAGTGTTAATCAAATAGGAAGCCTTCGTGCTTCCTATGTGTATGGTTTCAATTTTTTTTAATTAAATGCCCTATAAGATATCTAAACATGACACACAGCATAAAAATACAAGCTCTCAGTATTGAAGGCTTTGCGCCTTTTGGAGAGGTCATTTGCACGACTGGACATGATTTTTTCCACATCAATGATGCACATACAGAGCGATATCATGCCCTCGTGGAAACAGAAATTTCAGGTGATGCGGTTGCTGGAATTAGCATCTTTAGAAATATCAAAACCACTGAATTGCCTTTTACGATTTCGATGTTGGAGCGTCATCCCAACGGCTCGCAAGCGTTTATTCCAATGCAAGAGCAGGCTTTTTTAGTGGTAGTTGCACCTGCGTTGGATGATCACAGCCCTGATCTTACACAGCTATGTGCTTTCATTACTGATGGTAGCCAAGGAGTCAACTATCGTGCAGGAACATGGCATCATCCTCTCCTAACACTCGAAGCACCGAGTAGCTTTGCCGTCATCGATCGTATTGGCGCTGGGCATAATTGTGATGTGTTTCAGTTCCCAATGCCTATTTATATATCGAATTAAATGATGTTACGCACGTAAAAGTAATTACGCATTTTTTTAAATGATTTTTAAGTTTATTCGGCAGAGTCTTAGATCTAGGCATTGAATAACAGGATTAACCTTCAGCTGAAGGTACTCTTACGAAACGTTGTTTCTCATTCGGAAAAATGAGAAGCGAAGCTTCGCAAGGAAACCAACTTGCGGAGCAATGCTCCTCACTGCAAAACTCGTTCACTATCATCAAATTACTTAAAGTATCGCAAAAACATTTTTGATTAGAAGTCTTCCTGTTTCAAATACTTGTGGATGACTTTACCGCATATTGTTCTTTTATTTGAATCAAATTGCGTTTCTGATGTTAAGCAGTAACATCAGTTATTTATTACTTTTTTTACCAAAGATATACTCTATAAGGGATATCCATAGAGTCCCACCTAGTCCAATTAGTAAACAAACTTTTAAAGCAAAAATGAATGAAAGTTCGAACCACTTAAAATCGATGAAAATAATCCTAAAAAAAATAAAGTTATTCCTATTAAAACACCACGGGTTATAAGATTAATAATTGGATGTTCAAAGGCTCTAAAGTTGGCTATGAAGCCCCCCATGATTATCTCAACAAATATTGTTAGCATTACTTTTCCTTTTTTTTATCTTTTGATCAGTTGCTGATTTTAACTGAACGTGTACCTAGCTGACCAAGAACTTGTTCATGTCCCCAGATAACTAATCTAGAAGCATTATTTTTTAATAACTGATGTTACCCACATAAAAGAAATTTTGCATTTTTTAAATGATTTTTAAGTCTATTCGATGAAGTATTACATCTAAAAAACAGAATTAATTTCATCTCTTGATATTATTTAATTTAAACATAACGCATTAAAAAAGCCCTCAATTTAGAGGGCTTTATTTATTCTATACAAACTATATTGTTCAAGACCCAAGATCTGCCATGATTAATGATGCACATCTATCGCCATGCTTGGTTTTTTAACCTGATCTTTGCTCATAGTCACTTCTTTATTTTTAAATAAATTCAGATGATTGAACACAATATTTAAAATAATCGCCATCAAACAAGTCGAACTAATGCCTGAATGAAAGAGTGTTTGCACCCATTTCGGGAAGTTTGCATAGAACGAATGATCGATAATTGGAATCATCCCTGCTGCAATCGCAGTCGCAACAATGATGAGGTTCTTTTGCTCGTTATAGTCAATTTTCGCCAAGGTACGAATACCACTAGCCGCGACCGTTCCAAACAAAACTAAACCAGCACCGCCTAAGACAGGGACAGGAATCGCTGCAATCAGTCGCCCCATAATTGGCAGAACGCCTAATACGACTAAAATCATTCCACCCGCTGCGACAACAAAGCGACTTTTCACGCCTGTAATCGCTACTAAACCGACATTTTGAGCAAAAGCACTTTGCATGAATGAACCGAAGATTGGTGCTGCTGCACTAGATAGCATATCTGCACGTAAGCCATTGGTAATACGCTCAGCATCTACTTTAGTACCAACAATTTCACCGACAGCAATAATGTCTGCCGTCGTTTCAGTCATAATCACTAAAGTCACAATCAGCATGGCAATAATGGCACTTAACTCAAAAGTTGGCATACCGAAAGCAAAGAAGCTTGGAAATTGAATCCAGTTACCATTTGCAACTTTAGAAAAATCGCCAAAGCCAAAGGCATAAGCGAGCACTGTACCGAAGACGATGGCTAACAAAATAGATAAACGTCGAATGGTTGCATTACGGGTTAAATTCAACGCAATCACAATACCCAAAGTTAAAAATGCCAAACTGATGTTCTCAGCACTTCCCCAGTCTGGTGCTTTATTATTGCCCCCCATCATCCAGCGTACCGCGACAGGCAGCAATGAAAGACCAATCACAGTGATCACACAGCCAGTCACAATCGGTGGGAAAAAACGAATAATTTTTGAAAAATATGGAGCTAGAAAAAAGCCAATCAATGATGCAACAATCACCGCACCATAAACAGCAGAAAGCCCACCGCCTGCGGTTATTATGGCAATCATCGTCGCCACACCTGCAAATGAAACACCTTGAACTAAGGGTAATTTTGCACCGATATATTTCACACCTACGGTTTGTAGGATGGTCGCCAAGCCACCGACAAAAAGCGCCGCCGCAATCAATAAACCGATCTGTGCAGGTTCAAGTCCCGCGGCTGTACCAATAATCAATGGCGGAGCGATAATACCGCCATACATGGTTAATACATGCTGTAGTCCATAGGCAAGGCTTTTCCCTGCGCCTAAATATTCATGTTCTGGTGAAACTGTTTTATCTTGTTCTGTCATTTTTATATCCCCTATTTTTTAACTTTGCTCTTAGCTGCCACGATACGTTGAATATGCAAATGGGCTAATGAGTAAAGGAATATGAAAATGCTGCGAGGCATCTTTTACATAAAAATGAATCACAGCTTTTGGAAAAAAGGTTTCTGTATTTAAAGTTTGAAAATATTCAGCTGTCGCAAATTCAAGGCTATAAGCCCCTGCTATAAAGTTCTTCAACGCAAAATCATTAACGCGACCATCAGCATTGGTTTGGGCAGAACCCAACAACTTACCTTCCGCATTAAATAATTGAATGCTGACATTCGCTGCGGGTTTGCCTAGATTGGTATCTAAAATATGTGAGCTAATCATGCGCTAAGCTCCTGTTTTAATCTTAATAAGGCAATTTCAGCCAATTGATGATGAACAATTCGTTTTTCAGTTTCAGGATCATTCAATAATCGATATTGCAGCGCCTGCAGTACATCTTCACTACTGAGGCCTGAAGCTTTGATTAAAAAGAGATAACCGTACTTTTTCTCATACGCGATATTGCCTTTGAGCAAAGCAAATTGAGTTTCTTCATCTGCTGAAATTTCAGACTGTTCTCGATTGGAAAATTGTTGCTCCAAACTACTTAATTCAGCCTGTGCCTTTTTTTCACCAATCCGTGGATGGTTATCTAGAGCATTTTTGATTTCATCCCAAGTCCAAGCATTTGCAGCTTTTACTGCTTGCTCTGTGATTTGCGTGACAGAGGTATAAGGGCGCTGCGCCACAATGTGTTCTGCCCAGCCTTCAATTTGCACACAGTGCTTTAAAAAAGTTTTTACATCTGCTTCGGATGCTTTATTAAATTCAACAAGTTGCACTATAAAATCGCCTAAAATTATTGAATGATTGTTCAAATTTAGTTTTGCAATATCAGTGCCAACCTAGGTCTATGATGTCAGTTACCTAAGTACAGGCCTAAAAAAAGAGGAGCTAAGCTCCTCTTTATCCAAATATTTTTTTATTAGACTGCATGATGTGTATACCAATGTTCCGCGATATCACCACGGCGACAGATCCAGACTTTTTCATGTGATTGCACATAATCTAAGAATCGTTGTAGTGCTTTAAAACGGCCTGGTCGCCCTAAAATACGACAATGCATCCCAATCGATAACATTTTTGGCGCGCTTTCACCTTCTGCATATAGCACATCAAAAGCGTCTTTAAGGTATTGATAAAATTGTTCACCACTGTTGAAACCACCCGGTGAACAAAACTTCATATCATTGCTTTCGAGTGTATAAGGAATAATTAAATGTGGACGGGTTTGACCACTTTCATTCGTCAAATGACTCCAAAAAGGTAAATCATCACCATAGTGATCGCAGTCATATTTGATTTGCGGAAATTCAGCCAATAGCTGACGTGTGTTGGGACTGTCACGCCCTGTGTACCAACCAATAGGCGTCTTTCCAAATAATGCTTCAAGCACACTAATTGCCTGATCCATGTGCTGACGTTCCAGCTCTATCGGCATATCTTGATAATGTAACCAGCGTTGACCATGTGAAACGACATCATAGTTGGCTTGTTTGATCGCATCGACGATATAAGGATTGCGTGCTAAAGCCATACCAACGCCAAAGACTGTCATGGGTAAATCACGTTTTTTAAATTCTTCATGAATCCGCCAAAAACCGGCTCTGGAGCCATATTCATACATCGAGTCCATCGACATATGTTTGGCAGGAAAACTGGCCGCTCCAATAATATCGGATAAGAATTGTTCTGATCCTGCATCCCCATGTTCGATATGGTTTTCTCCACCCTCTTCATAGTTCAACACAAACTGCACTGCGATACGTGCCTGATTAGGCCATACGACTTGAGGTACATCGCCATGATATCCAATTAGATCTCTGGAATAATCCTGTTGTTGGATCTGGTCAATTAAGTCTTGCCCGCGTAAGTAGCCTGTAGTCACTTCAACTTCCTAATTTGTTATATCAAACAGTAAAAAATTAGGTAGAAGCAAGCAAATTATGCGCCAATATCGTAGACGGCTAAATAACTTTTCATATCAATGACCATTGCCTTTTTTTAAAATATTGAATGGTTGCCCTGAATCATCTGCAATGATTGAAATTTGCCAAATTTCATCTATTTCTGGAAAATTCTGATGCAGTTGATCAATGAAATAGTAATAACCTGGTGTATTTTCCGTAATATAAATGATTGTATTTGAAAACAATAGACTTCTTTCATAATTCATTTTTTGCTCAGCTCTAAATTATAGATTCCCGCAATTAAATTGAATCTTAAGCCCAGTCTTTTTCCTCGATTACGA